>CAZIZJ010000026.1:0-9415 GCA_964543675.1 uncultured Acholeplasma sp.
CCGATGGATATCCATTTAATGGTTGAATATCCACTCAATTGGGTTGATAAAGTTAATTTTCCAACAACTGAATTTATTACGGTTCATGCAGAAAGTCATCGTTTTGCAGAAAGTTTGAAAAGAATTAAGTATTTAGGCAAAAAAGCCGGTGTTTGTATAAAGCCAAGTACCGAAATTGAAGTCATTAGACCTTATTTAAGCAAAGTCGATTTAGTGCTTGTCATGGGTGTTGAACCAGGTTATGGTGGACAGATGTTCATTCAGTCACAATTAGAAAAGATTGAAGAGTTGGCAAGCATTAAAAAAGAACATAACTATACGTTTGAAATTGAAGTTGATGGCGGCATCAACGTTTCTAGTGCGAAACAATGTAAAGATGCAGGAGCAACCATTGTTGTTGCAGGAACCTATATCTTCAATTTTGATAATAGAAAAGAAAGAATTTCAGCCTTAAAGTAAGATGAATGTCTATATTGTTACCTATCCGGTTCCTAATAACATTAAGCATTTAGTTGACATCAGTACATTTGATTATTTAATCGCAGTCGATCGTGCGGTTACTTTTGCCCATGCGCAAGGCATCAAAATTGATTTGGCGATTGGTGATTTTGATTCGATTGAAGACAAATCGATTTTAAGTAAATTGAATATTAAAGAACTAGATAAGGAAAAAGATGAAACAGATGCATATGCTGCAATAAAGATTGCCTATTCCCTAAATCCAGAGCAAGTTTATTTATTGGGAGGATTGGGTGGTTTAAGGTTTGAGCATCGCTACGTCCATCTTTTATGACTAAGAAGATACAAAGATTTGATCATCCTTAACAATGAATCAACAATTAGACTCTTGAAAAAAGGCAGACACACCATTGATTTCAAGGAGTATGTAAGTATTTTTTCAGTAGAGGATGCAATCATTAGTTTGGAGGGTTTTAAGTACCCATTAAATGATTACCTATTAAAAACTGATGATCCAATCGGTATTTCTAATGAACTGGTCAATCCAAAAGGTGTCATTGATGTGAAATCTGGGGAGGTTATAGTGATCACAACGAGATTTGACAATAAAAAAAGGCCAAAGCCTTAGTTTATTTATCAAATGTAATTATGCGCGCTCTAAAGTAAGTTTCTTTAATGCTTTAGCAGAAATTTTAACTTTCTTTATATTTCCATCCTCATCCTTAATACGGACGGTCTGGAGATTAGCTTTCCATGTACGACGCGTCGCATTCAATGCGTGGCTGCGTTTATTACCAAATGATGTAGTTTTACCCGTTACATAGCATCTAGCCATAGTATCACTCCTTTTATGCCTTATTTATCTTAACATATAAATATGTAAATTGCAACAACTAAATGAGAGAAAAAAGAAGCGATTTATACCTATGGTATAGTCCATTATCAAAAATTGTAAATTTTAGAAATTGTGGTATAATGAGCGTTGTGATAGGGATTTTAATTATATATTGCTTTTAATTAGCAATAGTGATATACTAATGTGCGTTAATTCAGGTTGAACCTGTTTTAGTTCACAATGATTAACATAAAAAATACAACTTAATTAATGACAAAAATTCGCTTATACTTCTAAAGCGAATCGGAGGATATATATGTCTAACAAGAAGATTAGTGGTGACCTCTTTAAAAAGATGGTAACCAATGGTGCAATCCACTTGAAGAATAATCACAAAGAAGTGGACCACTTAAATGTGTTTCCGGTACCAGATGGTGATACGGGAACAAATATGCAAATGACAATGATGGCGGGAATTAAAGAAGTTACTGCATCAGAGTCGAGTTCAATCGTCGATGTTTCAAAAATCCTTTCAAGAGGCTTACTCATGGGGGCACGTGGTAATTCAGGTGTCATTTTATCGCAGTTCTTCCGTGGAGTTTACGCTGAAATCTCTAAGATCAATAATGGTTCTGTGACAATTAAGGAGTTTATTCAAGCTTTAGTTGGTGGATACCAAATGGCATATCGTGCTGTGATGGATCCGGTTGAAGGAACTATTTTAACGGTTGTTAGAGAATCGGCTGAAAAAGTACTTAGAGAACAGAAGCAATTGACAACGATTGAAGATGTTTTAAAGGTCTATTTAGATCAAGCCAAAGAAACTTTGATTAAAACACCGGATTTATTGCCGGTTTTAAAAGAAGCTGGTGTCGTTGACTCTGGTGGTGCTGGATTTATTAAGATCATTGAAGGCATGCTGATGGCGCTTGAAGGTCAGATTTTATCTGAACAAGAGTTAACTCAGGCACAAAGAAAAGGCGATGAGGCATATATTGGTGCCCATAACCTTGGTGAGATTGACATTAAGTTTGGTTATTGTACAGAGTTTATCGTTGAACTATTCAACTGGGAAACCTTTGACCAGAACAGTGTTCGTGAACCGTTGGAACAAATGGGAGATTCACTGGTTGTCGTTGCTGATGAAGATTTATTGAAAGTTCATATTCATACCAATCAACCAGGGGTTGCATTAACATTGGCTCAAAAATTCGGTGAACTAAAAACAGTTAAAATTGAAAACATGAGAACGCAGCACTCAGATATTACCGGACAGGAACATACGCATGAGCAGTCACAATCAAACACTGTGACGAAACCACGTGCAAGATATGGATTGATTGCAGTCGGTCAAGGTCAAGGTGTTAAAGATGCATTTACTGAGCTTGGTGTTGACTATGTGGTTGATGGTGGACAAACGATGAACCCACCAACCGAAGAGTTCATTAAAGCAATTAAAAAAGTGAATGCTGAAAATATCATCATTCTGCCAAACAATTCAAACATCATTTTAACTGCAGAACAAGCAGCAAGTTTATCTGAAGGATTTAATATTTCAGTTGTCAAAACCAAAACGGTGGCTCAAGGTTATTCATCAATGATTGCATTTGACCCAACGATTACCATTGAAGAAAATACTGAGACAATGCAAGCTATTGTTGATCGCATGAGATCAGGTGAAATTACTTACGCTGTTCGTGATACTGAAATGCACGGCGTGCGCGTTGAAAAAGGTGATTACATCGGTATCTCTAAGAGTAAAATTGTTGTATCATCTAAAGACAGAGTCAAAGCAGTGACTGAACTCTTACAAGCATTAGTCAACGAAGATTCTGAAATTGTTACGATCTTTTACGGAAATGGTGTCTCAGAAAAAGAATTAGAAAAAGTGATTAAATTTGTTGAATCAATTAATGAAGACTGTGAAGTTGAAACAATTGATGGCAAACAAGACGTATATTCATACATTATTGCAGTAGAATAATAAATTGGCGCAAAATCATGCGCCTTTTTTATTGTCTATATTGATTTTTAATCAATTAAGTGTTATCATTTAATGGCAAATTAATGGACGGGTGGCGGAATGGTATACGCGCAACGTTGAGGTCGTTGTAGGAGTTATCCTGTGTGGGTTCAAGTCCCATCTCGTTCACCAAACTATATTGAAATAGATAAATGTTTTTTAAATCCACTGGTTATGGTGGATTTTTTTATAGGAAAAACGAGTTTATTAGATCAATTGATGCATGTTTTATAAAAAAAACTATGAAAGAACACTTTATGTTCAATTTTTAAAGATATTTATTCAATGGGCTGATAGATTTATTGAGATGATGTTATGTATAATCAATTTAGTTGAAAACTGTACTGACAAGAATAATAACTTATATGGTGGTATATTCCATGAAATATTTCGAAAACAATAATATAGAATTAAAAAAAATAATCAATGATAAAATTGAGAAATCAATCGTTGCTTTCCTGAATTCGTTCGACGGAACGATTTATATTGGAATTGATGACAGTGGTGAGGTTGTTGGCATCAATAAAACAGATGAGAATTTGAGAAAAATAGCCGACATTGCATCTGGCAAAATTGAACCTAGTGCACTTGAATTTATTCAGGCAAAATCTATTGAAATTGATGGCAAACATATTATTGAAGTAAAAGTTAAAAAAGGAAACCAAGCTATTTATTATTTGAAAGCATATGGATTGTCTACTAGAGGTGCATTTATTAGAGTAGGAACAAGTAATAGAAGTTTAACTAACGATGAAATCAAAACACGATATGAATCTCAATTCTCTGCCAAAGCGTTATCAATTAGTGAAATTCAAAGTCGTTTTGATTCGTTTACATTTACCACATTAAAAGTCTATTACGTGGGCAAGGGATTTCATCCGAATGAAACAACTTTTGAGAAGAATTTAGGATTATTAACTAAAAACGGAAAATATAACTTGCTTGCTGAATTTTTAGCCGATAATAACAGGAATGAAATTATTTTTGCACGATTCAATGGTTTTGATAAATCAGCTAAACCACAGATGAATCGATATGTTGATGAGTGTTTATTATTTTCTATTGATAAAGTCTTAAATAGATTTGAATCTGAAAATTATAACAAATCAATAGAAAATGCTAGAGGTGTCAGAACAGATATCCCATTATTTGATAGTCATGCTGCCTATGAGGCATTCATAAATGCCATCGTTCATAATGATTATATGATTTCTTTTCCATCGGTCCATATTTTTGATGATAGATTAGAAATTACTTCGTATGGTGGACTTCCAATTGGTATGACAGAAGACATGTTTTTTAGCGGAATCAGTATCCCTCGTAATGAAGGATTAATGAGAATACTATCAGATCTTTCTTATGTTGAACACACTGGGCATGGTGTAACAGATATCTTAAAAGTATATAACAAGGATATTTTTGAGATAGCCAAGCTATACATACGTGTAGCAATTCCTTTTAACAAAGAGGTGATGGCAATTAAAACATTAATTGATGTCTCTCAAAATGTCCCTCAAAATGTCCCTCAAAAAATAGTTGCCTTAATTCATGAAAATGTTAGAATAACTCGTAAACAAATAGCGAGTAATTTAGGTGTATCCGTCAAAACGGTTGCTAGAGCATTGAAAAATATGACAAATGTTTCATGGGTTGGCTCTTCAAAAGGAGGACACTGGCAAATTACTTAATAAATAACCATTCTTTTCTTAAAATCTATCAGGTAACTTATCAAACTGGTGATTCATGATAAAATAAAAATGATACTCTTGGTGAGGTTTGATATGAAATTGATTGTTATATGTATATTTATATTATCATTTGGAGTCACGCTATTTTTTGAGTTTTTAAGAAATCGTCAATTAACCAAACCAGTACCTGAAGAAGCATTTGATATTTATGATGAGACAACTTATTTGAAGTGGAAAGATTATGCCATTGATTCAAGGAAAGTTAAGATTGCTAATGAAGTCATTGAATTCCTTATGATTCTTTGTTTGCTGATGTTTAATGGGTTAGCTGTCTTATTTAATGCATATTCAGACTGGGGATTAAATACTTATTGGTCAAATATATTAACTGTTTTATCGGTGTCATCTCTATTCTTGGTTAAAGCAATAACTTTTAATGCAATTAGCATATTTAAAATTGATCAAAAACACGAATTCAATAAAACAACCATAAAAACATTTGTTGTTGACTGGATTGTTAAGACAATTTTTGGTGCTATCATTCTAGGTGTTTTAGTGTTTGCACTTGACTATGCAGTAACTGATGCAGAATATCAGACACTAGGTCAATCAAACATTATTGTAAATAGTTCGTTTATATTGATTTTGGTCTTAGTGGTGATCTTAAGAAAAATATTTTTCAAGTTTAAACCACTACCGGAATCACCATTAAAAGATAGAATCAAAGATTATGCAACCAAACATAAGTTCAGATTTAAAAATGTGTACTCAATGAATGCATCAAAAAGAAGTACACGTGCGAATGCTTATTTTCAAGGATTTGGACGGTTCAGAAAAATTGTTCTTTATGATACGTTGTTAAATAGTCTGACGGATGATGAAATACTTGCTGTATTTGCCCATGAAATAGGACATGCAAAACACAAAGATATATTAAAAATGCTCATCATAACTGTTCCTATATTTTGGGTATTTGCGTTTTTGTTTACAGAAATCCATCAATTAACTGATTTAGCATATGAATTTGGATTTACTAGTTCTAACATCACTTTAACAATGCTAGTATTTCTATCGGTTTTTGCAGCTATGGGACTACTTGTTAACTTAATTAGAAATCCGTTAATTAGAAGTATGGAATATCGTGCCGATAAATTTTCTGCATTGACAAATAATAAAGAAGATATGATTGCTGCACTAAAGAAAATTGCAAAAAGAAATCTGAATAATTTAAATCCACATCCTCTAGATGTATTTGTGCATTATTCACATCCAACCATTATACAGAGAATTAAGGCGATGAACAAGTTAGATTAAAGTAGTGGTAATTACATGATTCATTACTTAACAATTTTTGCGCAAACATGAGACGATTTTCTCTAAAATCCAAACTGATATAAAAAAACACTGCAAAACAGTACTATCAAAACCCGCTATGACTTCTCTTTTAAGGGAAGTTTTTTTGTTAATAAAATAAAAGTTAAAACCACTAAATATCTCTACTATAGATTAGATGACCAAAAATGAATGGTTGAAATCAATATATTAGAAGAGGATGCCAATGGCAAAATTTAAGAAATCAAAGTTTATGTTTAATCACAGAAGAAAACATCCAGCATTTGTCTATATAGATTTAGGTAAAGAATATGGATTTATTAGTATTACACATTCCCAGTATTTTAGAGGTATCAAAAATATCGAATTAAAGGTTAATCCAGAAGTCGGTAAAACCGAAAAAGCTTATATATTGCCATATCCTTTGAAAGATAAAAAGCATGTGTTCTCAAAGAATAAAAAGCAAATGAAGGTGGGCGGAACTAACTATTACAAGTTTAACAAGATCAAGAAAAAACCATTCGGCAAATAAAAAAGTAGCCTATCGTCGAAACTTAATTCGCTAGTTAATAGGCTACATGATTATTTTATCACAATTAATTCATATATCAACTCAAATCTAACAATATGATAAAGATTTTTGTTTACTCAACTCAGGCATTAATTTCCTGGTTTGATGACACATATGCTTTAAGTAGCCGTTGGCATTTTGAAGGATTAAACATGATTTTAATCTCAAGTGCGCCAAATACTAAAGTAAAACCACTCAATGGGTGGTAAATCAAATTGAAAAGGATTACATGATTTTCAAAATCATCAATCAATGTTATAATGTTAATGGTGATTCCAGAAAGGTGGTACACAGACATGATCATGGGTAAAAACCGTAAAGGTCAACACTTAAAGAAGAATCAAAGGAAACTGGCAATTCAAAGAAAAAAGAATAAAAAATAATTTGTCTAACCGATGTAGAGTCGGTTTTCTTTTTGTAAAATTATATATTTAATACTTTCTTTAAAATACTTATATAGTATAATTGACTTAAAGGAACGGATATATAGATGGCGTTTATTATAATAGAAACTAAAACCGAAGTCAGTGCTTACCGTTATGTTATTCTAGATATTTTAACCAAAACATATCAAGTGACTAAAGTTGAAGATTCTTTGACGAGATTAGTTATTTATCATGAGCCAAAGAGATTAGAGGAAAACGATCTGTTTTTAAATTTAGCAGAAGAACTCTATACCGATTTAAGAGTCTATGTCAGCGATGATGATCCTAGGTTTGAACCCCAAGTGATTAAAGAATGGCTGGATTTACTCAAATTTCATCAGACAGCCATTTATGATGACTATACATTACTCTTAAAAAGAACTGAATATCCCTTAGATACCCAGTTCAAGAAATTGATTTTAAAATCAGTTTATAATGATCAGGACTTATTATATACCGTTAAAATATTCTTAGAAACTAATCAGAATATGAGTAGAGCTGCTCAAAAACTTTATCTGCACCGGAATACCTTAATTCAAAGACTCGACAAGTTTTATAACCGAACGAGGTTTGACTGCAGAAAATTTGTTGATGCATACATAATTTATTCATTATTAAAATAATTGTGTGCATGTTGCATATAGTAAATTGACTTACCAAAACTTATAATTGAAAGTAAGAAAGAGTTAGGAGTAACTTTTATGGCACTACTGGAACTGAATAAAATCAATAAAATATACCCTAACGGTGTACAAGCTGTTCACGATTTTAACTTAAAGATTAAAGATCGTGAATTTGTTGTATTAGTTGGACCTTCTGGTTGTGGAAAGTCAACAACGTTAAGAATGATTGCAGGACTTGAAGAAATAACTTCTGGTGATTTTTTAATTGACGGTAAACGCGTCAATGATAAACCGCCAAAAGCACGTGATGTTGCCATGGTATTCCAGTCTTACGCACTTTATCCGCATATGACGGTTTACGACAACATTGGTTATGGGTTGAAACTGCGCGGTATGGAATTAGAAGAAATTGACGAAAAAGTCAAAGAAGTTGCAGCCATTTTAGAATTGACACCTTATCTACAAAGAAAACCGAAATCATTATCTGGTGGTCAGAGGCAGAGAGTTGCCTTGGGACGTGCCATCGTCCGTGAGGCTAAAGTCTTCCTGCTTGATGAACCACTTTCTAATTTGGATGCGAAACTACGCGTTCAAATGCGTACTGAACTGATTAAAATTCATGAAAAGATTTCAGCACAGTTCAATACATCAACCATTTATGTCACGCACGATCAAATCGAGGCGATGACCATGGGAGATCGCATTGTTGTGATGCGTGATGGCTACATCCAGCAAGTGGATGTACCTAAAGAAATCTATCATAATCCGATTAACATGTTCGTTGCCGGATTCATGGGTACGCCGCCAATGAACTTTGTTAAAGGTATTGTTAAAAAAGACGGATACTTTTATGCAGGAGACTTCAAACTGGAAGTTCCTGGAGGAAAGATTCAAGTATTAGAAAAACATGGTTTTATCGATAAGCCGATTATATTTGGTATTAGACCAGAAGATATTCATGATGATCCAGTCGTTATTAAGACATATCCAAATGCGACATTATCATTGAAAATAGATTTGGTCGAACTACTTGGTGCAGAAACCAATTTATACTTCACGATGAACAATCATTCTGCAGTGGCATCAATTGAGACAAAAGTCGTTCACGCTGGTGAACAACTGACGCTTGCCTTTGATATGAATAAATGCCATTTCTTCAATCCAGTCACCGAACTCGTCATTAAATAAGTAACACAATTCAAACACAAGGAGAATTTTATCATGTCAAAAATTAAAGATGTAATCGTAGAGTATTACCGCATTCCACTACCAGAATTGGTCAGTGATGCAAAACATGGTGTCCACACACACTTTGAAGTACCAATCGTTAAAGTATTAACTGATGATGGCAGAGTTGGGGTTGGCTACACCTATACCGGTGGTTTTGGTGGCAGATCAATTTGTAAGCTCATTCAAGTTGAATTAAGAAATGTCTTATTAGGCAAAGACTCAGCTTGTG
>CAZIZJ010000026.1:9425-11217 GCA_964543675.1 uncultured Acholeplasma sp.
GTGTTGAAGACTTATGGGAGCAAATGCAAACAGGCATTCACTATGTTGGACATGGTGGACTAGCTTCTTTTGCAATTTCTGCAGTCGACATCGCACTTTGGGATTTAAGAGCTAAAAAAGCAGGTGAGCCACTATGGAAGCTACTTGGTGGACACAACAAAGAAGTGAGAGCTTACGGCGGAGCAATCGACCTAGCTTTCCCACTTGAAAAGCTATTGAAGCATCACAAGAACTATTTAGACATGGGACTTTCTGCCATTAAAATTAAACTTGGTCAAAAAACCTTGGCAGAAGATATTGCCAGAGTTAAGGCATTAAGAGAAATGATTGGACCAAATGTTGAGTTCATGGTTGATGCCAATATGAGCTGGACCGTTGAATATGCGATTAGAGCTGCTAGAGAACTATTAAAATATGATATCGTCTTTTTAGAAGAACCAATTGATCCAAACAACTACGAAGGTCACAGAATTATTGCCGATCGTTCAGGTATGGCGATTGCAGCCGGTGAAAATCTTCGTACACCAAAAGAATTTGAACATATTATCAAATATGGGAAAATTGATTTTCCACAACCGGATGCATCCAACGTTGGCGGTATTACTGGTTTCATGAAAGTCGCACACATTGCACAAGTCAATGATCTTCAAGTATCAACGCATGGGATGCAAGAACTTCATGTATCACTGTTGGCAGCACTACCGAATGCTGGCTACTTAGAAGTGCATTCATTCCCGATTGACCAATATACGAAACGTCCACTGGTTATCAACAAAGAAACCCATAGAGCAGTTGCACCAGACACAATTGGTACTGGCGTTGAATTCGATTTTGACAAATTAGCACCACATAAAGCTGACTTCTAAAATAAGGAAATATAATATGCGTATTTATGAGATTAAAAATGAATTTCAGTACTTACGCTTACTTGATCACGGAGCCACTATTTATGAGTGGCTCGCTTTTTCAGATAAGACCTCAATCATCTTGAATAATGATGATTTAGAAACCTATCGTGATTCAAAAGCTGGGTATTTCGGTTCAACCATTGGTCGTGTTGCCAACCGGATTAAAGACGGTGTTTTTAAACTGAATGGCGATACCTATCAGCTAGAAAAAAACTACTTAGGTAAACATAACCTACATGGTGGCCCAGACGGCTTTAACATCAAAGTATTTGATGTGGTTGAACATACGGATACTAAGATTGTTTTTAAGTATGTTTCACCCGATATGGAAATGGGTTTTCCAGGAGAACTCACCTTATATGTAATCTATGAACTATTTGATCACCGGATGCAGTTAACCTTTGATGCTAAAACATCAAGTGAAACGATTGTTAACATCACAAATCATGTACACTTTAACTTAGGTGATGACACCATTTTGAATCATCGTCTTTTGATGCATGCAGACCGTGTTCTAGCAACCGATGAGGAATGCATTCCAACAGGTGCCATATTAAGTGTTTCAGGTACGCCGCTTGATTTTCAAAATGAAACAAAGATTGGTGAACAAATCAATCGATTGAAAGAACTACCGATGAAGGGCATTGACCATTCATTCTTGTTCAACAAGTCTGAAAGACCGATTGTTGAACTGACATTCAAAAATAAAAAATTAACGATTGAAACATCGTATCCAGGACTTCAAGTATATTCAATGAACCGGAAGTTTAAGCAAACCAAAAAAGGTGGTATAGATATACCGCTATACGGTGGTATCGCATTTGAATGTCAACTAGAACCGGATGCCATCAATCATCCACACTTTTCCAACGTCATTTTAAAAC
>CAZIZJ010000026.1:11227-12359 GCA_964543675.1 uncultured Acholeplasma sp.
AACGATATGTACCATCACTTCATCCTCTATACCTTGGATGAAACCAGTTAGGCGGTCCAATGAATAAAATACTAATTGCCATCAACATTTTCTTTATGCTAATTCTATCCGGTTGTATCAACAATCAAACAACACAAGTGACACATGCCGTTGTCACTTTTGAATACAATGGCGGCGAAGGTCCTATTGATGCCTTAACCGTTGATGTCAATACAACCTTAACCGGCATTTATGATATAGCAACCAAATCAGGCTATATCTTTTCAGGTTGGTTTACGGATGGTACCTTGACTAATCCTTGGAGCGAAACAAGCGTTGTTTTAGGCGACTTAACGCTTTTTGCCGGATGGGAAGAAATACTCTTTACAATCACATTTGATAGTGACGGTGGTACAGCAGTAGCGCCGCAAGTGATTGGTCAAAATGGAACAATAACAGTACCAGATAATCCGACAAAAATAGGTTATAACTTCTTACACTGGTATCAAGACATTGAAACAGCAGCATTTGATTTTGATACAGTCATTGATAGTGACTTAACGCTTTATGCCAAGTGGCAACCAATTGAACCAGAAACCATTTATTACACCGTGACATTTGATAGTGATGGCGGTTCATCTGTTTTAGAACAGATAGTTGCTGAAAATGAAGTCGCTATCAAACCAACTGACCCAATTAAAACAGGTCATACATTTATTGGTTGGTATAATCTAGCAATGTCCGTCAACATTCCATGGAACTTCAATCTTGAAATACAGTCTGACATGACATTAACTGCTAAATGGGAGTTAGTCGTTGTAGATATCTACTACACGGTCACTTTTGAAACAAATGGTGGGACAACCATTGAAGACGTTTTAGTCAAAGAAAATGAAAAACTTGAAAAACCAATGGATCCAGTGCTTGTTGACCATATCTTTACCGGCTGGTACAGTGACAGTGATTTAACGATGCTTTTTGATTTCAATCAATTGATTACGACTGACTTAACTCTTTATGCAAAATATCAACTACCTGATACTGAAGTATCTGTTTATAATGTTGAGGGGTTTGCTAAAGGGCATGTTTCCATTCCAGATTTAGCAGAAGGCGATGCTGGTTATTATGTTGCCAACAATGAATTTGAATTCAT
>CAZIZJ010000027.1:0-12234 GCA_964543675.1 uncultured Acholeplasma sp.
GCGATGTCAATGGCAACCCGAATTGTTCTACTAATGGAAGGCAAGATCATTCAGATTGGTACACCGGATCAAATGTATAATGATCCGACACATCTAGAGGTGGTTACATTTATCGGTTCACCTGAGACCAATGTTATTGTTGGAACCTTAGAGGGTAAACAACTTGTATCAGATAAGTTATTGTTTGAACTAAATGATGATGCACAAAAACAATTGAAGCCATATGTGGGTGAAATGGTGTACTTCGCGATTAGACCGCAGGATGTCAAAGTATCGATTAATAAAACACCAAAATCGGTGGCTGCAAATTTAAGTGTCGTTGAACACTTCGGCAACAACAAATTACTGCATCTAGATATTGATGGCTTTTCAATCAGAGCAGTGGTTGCTGCTGATTTTGAAACAAAGGAAATCTTATATGCTGATTTATCAGGACATTCATATCTATTTGACAAAGATAAAAGACGCATCAAATTGAATCAAGTAGACCATGTCATTTTTGATTTAAAAAAAGCACTTGATGCAAAGGAAGAACAGGTCATCAGAGAATTAGCAAATTATGGGTATAACCTATCTTATGATTTAACTAGTCAAACTAAAAACAGCATCATTGTTAAATCAATAGACGACAATCAGTTTGAGGTTAAGACCAATGCGCAGCAATTCAACATTATACAATTGAAGGATTTGTTGAATCATTTAAGCTATAGAAAATAGAACTAAGGAGTACATAATATGGTAAAAGTCGCACAAAGATATTTAGAAGTTCATCCGTGGAAATTAGTTGAAAATGGATATCATGAAGATAGACATGAAGTCTCTGAGTCCTTATTTTCTATTGCCAATGAATACATGGGAGCCAGAGGTTTCTTTGATGAAGGATATCCAAAGAAATCATTAATCGGCACTTATTTCAACGGTATCTATGAAGTGCCTAAAAATATCCATAAATCGCATTATAAAGGAATTACCGAGAAACAGCACTACATGGTTAATTCAACAAATGTATTCTATACAAGAATATTTCTTAATAATCAGGTTTTTGAATTCAATGCCAAGGATATTAGTCAATATGAGAGAACGCTTGACTTTAAAACCGGTGAAAGTGTTAGAACATATCAAATTAAGGATTTAGTGAAAGTTACGTTTAAACGGATCCTTGATATGGAGAAACATCAACTGGCAAATCAGCAAATTACCATTGATCCAATCAATTATCATGGTGCAGTAAAACTGGAGATTGGTCTTGATTTAAATGTCATGCATTGGAGAAGACCAGGATTATGGAAAGTAGTCGCTAAAGGCAATCGCTTCATTTCCGGTAGAACAACCACCAACCAGCTGGTTTTCAACCAATATGAATTACAGGCAAATACTGCATTTACCAGTGAGTTTTCTTATCAGCAGAAACTTGCTTTAGAAACGGTGAGTTTTGATTTAGCACAACAAGTGACCTTTGAAAAACGAATTGCCTCATTGATTGACAAAAAAGGAAAAACCAATACCGCACAATTCAAGAAGCAGGCGAATCAATTATTAAAGGATGCAAGTTATCAATCCAGCCTACTTTCAAATATGTCATTCTACAATCATTTCTGGTTGAAAAACGATATTTTAATTGAAGGCGATGCATTAAACCAGCAAGGGATTAGATATTGCTTGTTTCAACTCGTTAATACGTACCATGGTGTTTCAGAAACCAATAACATTGGTGCCAAAGGATTAACCGGTGAATCATATTCCGGTCATGCCTTCTGGGATTCAGAGACTTACTGTTTGCCGGTTTATTTGTTTACCAATAAAAAGGCTGCAAAGAATTTATTAATGTTTCGCTATAACACCTTAGCACACGCAAGACTTCGCGCCAAAGAATTGGACTGCATCGGGGCATGTTATCCGATTGCCACTTTAAATGGTGATGAGGCATCGGATTTATGGCAGCATGCATCACTGCAATTTCAACCAACGACTGCAGTCGCATATGCCATCTGGCATTATGTCAAAAATACCAATGATGAAGATTTCTTAATTCATTATGGTTTTGAAATGCTGTTGGAGATTGCTAGATTCATGTCATCGCGTGGACAGTATAGTCAAGATGGCAAAAAATTTGGCTATTACAGTGTGATGGGACCAGATGAGTTTCAGATGATGGTCAATCATAATGCATACACCAATATTTTAGGCAAAAAATCGATGGCGTATTTCTTAGAGGTATTTGGTAAATACCAGGATCATCCGCATGTTAAAGATGTCGTAGATCGTCTTGGCTTTAGACAAAGCGAAATAGATATGATGCAGGACCAAATTTCAAAAATGTTGGTCCCATATGATGAAAAAACTAAAATCTATGAACAGCATTTAGGCTTTCATGATTTACCGCATATTGACGTGAAATCAATTCCAGTCACTGATTTCCCGCTTTATTCCAGCTGGAGCTATGACCGAATTTATCGTAATGACTTGATTAAGCAGCCCGATGTTTTAATGTTTATGTTCTTATACAATCAATCCTACGATCTAGCAACCAAAAAAGCGAATTACGATTACTATGAGCCAAAGACGATTCATGAATCATCGCTGTCGCCTTCGATTCACTCTATCTTTGCCTCCGAAATCGGCTATGAAAAACAGGCATTGGATTTTTTTGGATTTGCCAGTCGTTTAGATATTGATGACTATAACCGAAATACATGCGAAGGTCTGCACATGACATCCATTGCAGCAGCCTGGGTCAATATCGTTTATGGTTTTGGTGGACTAAGAAGTGATGGTGATGTTTTAAAGATTGCCCCTAAATTACCGGCGTTATGGCAGTCTTACCAGTTTAGCATCAATTATTTTGATGTATTGATTCAAGTCAAGGTTGGCAAGGATTACATTGAATTGGCAGTTGATGGTGATTTATCGGCACCGATTGCAGTTTATGACAAAATATATCATTTGAATAAAGGCGTGACTCAGGTTAAAATGCATGTGGCAAATTAAAGAAACAGGATTCAACAAAGAAAATATCATTCATCATGGTAACCAATTTTTGATTGGGCATTTAAAACTGGGCATTAGAGGGACAATGGATGAATATACGAAAAATGAACTCGTGGCGATTAATCTGCCACTGGTTTATGATCAGGTTGGCGATTTGTGGCGCGAACCGGTCAATGCCTTTAATCCGTTATATACACGAATCAAAGTTGATGGTCTTGATGTTAATTTATTGGCATGTGAACCAATCAGCCACTTGCAGCAACTTAACTTAAAAGATGCCAGCATGTATAGAAAAACGACATTTATGGTTAATAAAAAAGAAGTAACCATTGAATCACTTAGATTTGTTTCAAGTTTGCATGACAGGTTAATTGTTGGTACATACAAAGTAACCATCAATCAACCAGCCTTATTAGCAATTGAAACCGGTATTGATGCAGATATTTGGGATATTAATGGACCGCACATTAAAAACACGACGTTTAAAGGCACTAAAATTGATTTGCGTGTATCTGGTCAAACAGTTGAAAAAGATCACCAAATTGATGTCTATAAGTCGGTTAAATGCATATTTGAACCAGATGCAGCAACAACCGAAGTCGTTGATCAGAAACTTGTTAATACATATCTTGTTAAGAGCGATAAGGATAGTGTTTATGAGTTTCATCAGTTCGCCTATATCGGTGTTGACGAAAAAAGTGACGAGATCAAGCAAGTGCTTCAACAAGCAGTTGATGCTGGTTTTGATGAACTATATCAAAGACACGCTGAGGTATGGTATCAAAAATGGCAAGATGCCGATGTTTTGATTGAAGGCGATGTGGCAGCACAAAAGGCACTGAGATATTCTATCTATCATCTTTTATTGTTGGCACCAAGTAACTATCATGGTGCATCAATTCCTGCCAGAGGAATCTCTGGTCAAACCTATAAAGGGGCAATCTTCTGGGATACTGAAATATTTATGCTGCCGTTTTATTTGAATACTGATTTAGATTCAGCTAAAAGCATTATTGATTACCGGATTGCCACACTACCAGGCGCCATTAATAAAGCCAAATCCTACGGGTTTAAAGGGGCGTTTTATGCATGGGAATCTCAAGAAGGCGGTTTTGATGCATGTACTGATTACAATGTGACAGACGTATTTACCAACAGAAAGGTAAGAACCTATTTCAAGGATAAACAAATTCATATTTCAGCAGATATTGTCTATGCCATCAAGTCTTTTATTCAAAGAACAAATAACTATCAGATTTTAGTAGATGGTGGACTGGAAGTTGTTTTAGAGGTGGCAAGATTCTACCTCGATTACGGACAGTATAGAGTATTAGATAACAGGTTTGAACTTTGGGATGTGATGGGTCCGGATGAATATCATGAACGTGTCCACAACAATGCCTTTACCAATCAAATGGTTAAGATGGTGTTTGACTTTGTTGTTGAGTTGGAAGAAAAGATTGAATCCAATGTATTCAATGAAACAGTTAGTAAACTTGACTTTAAAAAAGAACTTGAATTGATTAAGGATCTATCAGATAGAATATTCATCAGAAAACCGAATGAAGCAGGTGTCATTGAACAATTTGATGGTTACTTTGATTTACGTGATATTAAAAAAAGTGAACTCTTGAAACAAAAACTGCATCCCAATGAATATTTGGGTGGTACAGGTCTTGCAGGAGACACGCAAATCATTAAGCAAGCCGATGTCATCACCATGATGTATCTTTTCAAATCTTTATATAGTCAAGAACTTATGAAAACTAACTTCGATTATTATGAACCAAGAACAGAACATGGTTCATCACTGTCTGCCAGCATGTATGCAGCAGTTGCCTGCATGATAGGAAAACCGGAATATGCCTATCCGTTGTTCATGAAATCAGCTACCGTTGATTTAACGGGAGAATCGAAACAGTATGCCGGGGGCATTTATATCGGTGGTACCCATCCAGCAGCATCAGGCGGTGCCTATTTGACAGCCATTTATGGTTTTGCAGGATTAAAGTTTGATGAAGGAATTGAGGTAAATCCTAGTTTACCGGATTCAATTGCATCCATTACCTTTAAGATCAAACATCAAGAGAAGCAGTATCAAGTTTTTGTTTCAAAAGAAAAACAGGAAATCAAGGAGATTTAATGTGAGCATTTTAGCAGTTATATTTGATTTAGACGGTGTCATTGTTACCACTGATGAACTCCATTATGAAGCATGGAAATACATGGCAGAAAAAGAGGGCATTCATTTTGACAAGTTGATTAATAATCGTTTGCGTGGTGTTTCTAGAATGGAATCTCTAGATATCATTTTAGAAAAAGCAAATAGAACATATGATCTTGATGAGAAGCATGCTTTAGCACAAATCAAAAACGATTATTATGTGAGCTTGTTAAAGCATTTGACACCCAAAGATATTTTGAAGGATGTCGTTAGAGTGATTAATAAACTAAAAGAACGAGGCATTAAAGTAGCGATTGGCTCTTCATCAAAAAATACGCCAGTCATTTTAAAACAAATTGGTTTGGATCAAGTGTTTGATACGATTGTCGATGGCAATGACATCGTGTATTCAAAGCCGCATCCGGAAGTATTTTTAAAAGCAGCAGAAAGATTGAACATTGATCCGAAGCATTGTGCAGTGGTTGAAGATGCAGAAGCAGGGATTGTTGCAGCTAACCGAGCTGGTATGACCTCAATTGCCGTATCTGATGCTAAAAAATCAGAGTTAGCTCGTTACCGGATTGATGAACTTGAGGAGATACTTTCAATCGTTTAGCCCAGAAGTCTAAAGCGATGTGACGTTTTCATTGTATAATGTAAACATAGCAGTATGATTTAAAGGTGATTTTGATGAAAGAGAATAGAAAACCTAATATTGCCCTGATAGCAAAACTTGCAGGTGTTTCAACAGCAACGGTATCTTATGTCATTAATGATAAAGATAAAGTATCTGAAAAAACAAAAGCAAGAATTATCGAGATTATGTCTGAACTTGACTATATACCGAGTTTGAATGCCAGATCACTATCGAATGGGAAAACGAGATTAATCGGTGTGACGTTACCACTGATCGCACCATCTGACACCACCGGAAGTCTGTTGGAGACCAACCCGTTTTTTGCTGAATATTTAGGTGAAATCCATAAAGTCATATCATCTTATGACTATGATATTTTGTTATCAGGAATTCAGGTCAAAGGTAAATATAAGAACTGGATTAAAAGCCGCGGTTTAGATGGCATTATTTTGTTAGGTACTTATCCTCCCGATATTTATGAAGAAGTTAAAGAGTTGAATATTCCGGCAGTATTGACTGACGTCTATGAATTTTATACGAAAGATTTTCATTCAATTAATACCGATGATGCTGAAGGATCTTACTTTGCAACCAAGCATTTAATTGAGTTAGGACATAAACAAATTGGTTTTGTCGGTGGTTCGATTAAGAAATCACCAATCCATAATAACCGTTATTTAGGTTATGGGAAAGCGATGCTTGAAGCAGGGTTAACCATCAATAATGATTGTGTATTTGAAACGCTGACTACCTTTGAAGGCGGCGTTAAGTTTGCCAGCAAAGTGATTCAGGAAAAACTGCCGTTTACGGCACTTGTTGTTGATGCCGATATTGTTGCACTAGGCGTCATGAAGACATTTCAGGATGCCGGTTTCAAAATACCCGATCAGTTATCAATTGTTGGATTTGATGATATTCAGGCATCATCCTTTACGTCACCTGGCTTAACGACGATTAGACAGTTCATCTCTAAAAAAGGTGAAATGGCAGCGACTTTAATCATGAAAGACATTTTAGCGAATACCAGAACTACTGAAACGAAAATGGTGCAAAGTAAATTGATTATTAGAGGCAGCACCAAAAAGTTAGAACCAAAGCATTAAAAAATGAATCATAAAAAGAAAATCAAATGCCTCCTTCATGGAGGTATTTAAATTGTTATTTTTGTAATATAATGAAATGGAGGTGACTTATGGCAAAAGTATTATTAGTAAGACATGGACAACCAAGATATGACGAAGTTGAAAGTCGCGGTTATTTTGGTATGGGACATGAGTTTGGCAGATTAACAAAACTAGGTGAAGAACAGGCAGAAGCTAGAGCAAGCGACATTAGATTCAAAGATGCAGAATTGATTCTTGCATCACCTTATACAAGAGCGCTGCAAACAGCAGCGATTATTTCTAGAATTACAGGCATTCCTTTGACGGTAGAAAATGATTTGCATGAATGGCTTCCGGATACAACGCAAAAGTTTCAAGTGGACGATTGGTCTGCATTGTTCAATGAATACTGGAATTCAGATGGTGTGAGAACCAGTGAGACAAAATATCCTTGGGAAACCTACGAAGCTTTGAAAACCAGATTTAATGGTGTCTTAGAAAGATATAAGCATTACAAGAAGATTATTGTGGTTTGTCATGGTCTGGCGATGTCCACACAAACATATTTTAAGGACATGATAGATTTTTGTGATGTCAGAGAAATTGAAATATAATCATTTAGATAACGGAAACGGATATTGTTTTATTATTTCTTTTGTGTATTTATCATTTATTGGTTATAATTGAATTAATATCGGAAAGGAAAAACTATGAATAAATCATTTTTAACCGTGGCACAGGTTTTTGCAATACTGGGATCCATATTTTGGATTTTCTATGGTTTTTTGTTTTTTGTGCTTTTTAATTATGGCTTGAGTTTCCAAAGCACCGCTTCAATCGTGGGTGTTTTGTTTTTCACAGCTGGTGCTTTTAATATTGTCGCTGCAGTTAGACTAAATGCTGCCAAAGAAAATAGTAACTTAAAAGGTGAAGCACTTGGCTGGTCCATATATCTAATTTTTACAACGTATTTCATTGGTGGAGTGTTTGGTATTCTAGGTGCAACCCTGCAAGGTACAAATGGATCATCCAGTCAACCAGGATCAATTGAACAACAGTTGAAAGAATTAGAAAACCTGTTTGACAAAGGTTTGATTTCAAAAGAAGAATACGATTTAAGAAGAAAAAGAATAATCGAAAGCGTATAAACGTTAAAGCAAATCCAAATGTTGTAACACAAGCGATATTTAGTTAATGTTTTTCAATTCAAGGCATGAACATAGACATCATGCCTTTTAATATGTCTGAAATCCGTTTCATATTGTAGCAATCGAGGGTAGACAAAGTCTAGATTTTTACGGATTTAACTCGCTAGATAATCACATTGTTAGAAATTTGATTGTTTTTTTAAGAATAAAAACAAGAAATCATGTAAAATAAAATAGTACATTTAAAAGATGGTGGAACATGCAAAAGGATTATCATCAACAAGAAAAAAGCAGAACTAAGTCAGCATTTCGTGAAACACTAGCAATTATTATGTGGTATTTTTTAGTATCATTTGTATATATTTTAGTGTCAGACTGGATATTGAACACCTTGGTTTCAGATCCTGTAGAAAATGCAAGAATTCAATCGATTAAAGGATTTACCTCACTAGCGTCAATTGGTGTGATTTTTTATTTTGTCATTTTCCGTAGAGTTAAGCTTTATATTGCAACCAACAGCCAGTTAACAACCGTCTTAGAAGAACTTAGACAAAAAAACGAGACGCTTGCGAAAGTCGAGTCCTTTCATTATCAGCTTGCATATTTTGATCCATTAACCGGTTTAATCAATAAGCATAAGCTGGAACAAAGAGTGCGAGGGTTAATTGAAAAGAAAGTACCTTTTGCTCTTCTCTATATTGATATTGATGACTTTGGTGTCATCAATGAACTAAAAGGTCATGTATGGGGTGATCGTTCACTCTATGAGGTTGGCAATCAATTAATGAATATTGCCGTTGGTCGTACGGTTGCCAGAATGAGTGAAGATGGTTTTGTCGTCATTCTAGATGAAATGGAAGACCCCAAAGATATCATGAGTTTTTCAACGAAAATAGTTGATTCAATCAAAACACTGTTAAAAAAACAAAGTGAAGCTTATTTTTATAGTGCATCTGGTGGTATTGCCACCTTTCCTGAGCAAGGGAAAACTTATCAAGATGTCTTAAGATATGCCAATCTTGCTTTATCGCAGGCAAAGAAAAATGGCAAGGACCAAATTGTTTTCTACAATACGAGGATGCATCAGTTGAAAGAAAAAGAAGTTGTGATTACCAATGCGATACGTCAATCGCTTGAAAACAATCACTTCTATATCATGTATCAGCCAATCTTGGATTTCAAGGAAAAGCGCTGCAACAAACTAGAAGCGCTCATTCGCTGGCGCCATCCAGAACTTGGCATGATTACCCCAAGTGAATTCATCTACTTGTCAGAAATTTCTGGAACCATTATCGAATTAACTGATTTTGTTTGCCGAAGAGTCTTTGAACAAATCAGTATATGGAAAAAACAAAAGAAAAAGTTCATGGTTTCAATCAACATATCGGCCAAAGCATTAATGCATCCGGAATTCACCAATAAACTCAATGCACTCTCAAAAGAGTATGATGTTGATAAAACATCAATCATCATCGAAATAACCGAGTCCGTCATGCTAGAAAAAATTGATCAATCATTGCTTGTTTTAACGGCATTGAAAGAACAAGGCTACTTGATTGCTTTAGATGATTTTGGATCAGGCTATTCATCACTGACATATCTTCGACATTTACCGGTTGATATCATTAAGATTGATCGAAACTATATTGCCAACATCGATAAGAAAAAAGAAGAAAAGTTTTTCTTGAAATTCGTTTTAGAATTATCACATGCATTAAATAAGAAAGTTGTTTTAGAAGGTGTTGAAACCAAAGCGCAAGAAAAAGTATTGCAGGCATTTAATGTGGACTATGTTCAAGGGTTCTTATATCATAAACCGTTGATTGCAACCGATGTAACCAGAGAAGTGAATATAACCAAATAAGCGTAAAAAAAAGGACTTCCAAAAGTCCTTTTTCGTTATTGATTCAACTTATTTTTTCTTGCATCGTATTCTGCTTGTGAAATAATGCCGCGGCGGAGTAAACCTTCTAGCTCTTCCAATTTTGAAGCAGGTTTTACGGGTTCTGGTTCTTCAACAATTGGTCTGTCGGTAACCATTAAGTACATTGCAAAATAAAGTACGGCGATTGCGATGACTGCAAAGATTGCTTTGAGTACGGAGTCAAGTTCTAAGCGTGTAACAAATGGTAAGATCAAGACCAGTAATCCGAGTGAAACTGATAATGATATTAAAACAAATTTCTTGGTGAAACTTGTTTCAAATCTTGTTTGCGTTGAGTGAACTAGAATGAATAATGCGCTGATTTCAAATAACGAATGAGCGATTAACAACCCTAAAACAAAGATCACTTCAATTTCTAACGAGTTAACAACCATGCCGACTGCTCGGTTTGCTGTCACACCATGAATGAGGTTAAAGGCACCATAGACAACGAGTAGTATCGAAACGACTTTCTCTGATGATTTGAACTGAAGTATTAAAGCGAATGCTACTGCCATTAACATGAAGATATCTAGTTGAAATGAAAGTGTCAATAGTGATCTTTCAAAATAATCTTGTAAAACAAATGCTGCTATCTGAGATAAAACAATTGCAATACCAGCAGAAAGCAATGCTGTATTATATTTTCTTTTCATGACGAGTCTCCTTTATATATATCTTATCAATATTTAGAGCTTTTTACAATGAAAGTTATACATATAATGTTATTCAGTGAAAAATAATCAAAAATTTGGTATCATTTTACTGTAAGGAGATAATTTATTATGCGCTATGGTGTTATTGATTTAGGATCCAATACGGTTAGACTGGTTGTTTATAAGTATGAGGAAGAAAAATTAAAAAGAGTTTATACAAGAAGAGAGGTTGTCGGTCTAGCCAGCTATCTTTTACCCGAAGGCTATTTATCAGATATTGGCATTAATGCAACAATCAATATTGTTGCAGAACTCAAAGGGGAAGCAGAAGAATATGGTGCTGATCAATTGTTTGTTATTGCAACCGCAGCAATCAGAAATGCGATTAACCAAAATGAGGTCGTTAACCGGATTAATCAGTCCTGTGGTGTTAAAGTTCATCTTTTAAGTGGTGAAGAAGAAGCCAGAGTCGGCGTCACTGGCATCAACTATGAGTTTGACATCAAAGATGGCGTTGTCGTTGATATTGGTGGCGGTTCAACCGAAGTATCAATCATCCAAAATAGAAACGTTGATTTGGCATTATCATTGCCGGTCGGCTCACTTAACGCATACATTACTTTTGTTAAGGAAATGCTGCCAACCCCACAAGAAAGAGAACTCATTAAAAAGAGTGTTTCAAAAGCGTTGGTTACACACCAGGTAACAAAGTTAAAGGTTACCAATATTTATGGCATTGGCGGCACCTTGAAAGCAGCTAAAACCTTGTTGGAAGGATTAACTAACAAGAAGAAAGATTATTTAACGAAAAATGATGTCACTGATTTGATTCTAAGAATCGATCCAACCAAGAAAAATACTTACTTGAATTTGATTAGATTGGCACCCGAAAGATTCCATACGATTGTGCCGGGACTGATTATCTTAGAAACGATCTTTGAATACTTTAATGCCGAAAGACTCTATGTCGGTAAAAACGGCATTAGAGAAGGATACATTTTAGAAGCATTTAGAAAACAAACCTAAGCAGTTCAATCTGCTTAGGCTTTTTCTTTAATTAAGTACTCTTTTAAGTTTTAATGTATCATCTTCAATAATCAAATCATAATCCAGATGTGCTTCAATCTGGTCGTTAATGATCTGTCCTGCGATGAATGTTTCGATATGACGCTGAATGTAGCGTTTGAGCGGTCTTGCACCATACTGCTCATTATAACCATTTTTAATGATATACTTTTGAACGTCTTCACCGAAATGCAAATGAATATTTTGTTGCAGCAATCGTTTTTCTAGTTCATCAAGCATCTTTCTAACAATCGCTACCTGAACTTTAAAGCCTAATGCATTGAAGGTAATGATTTCATCGATTCTGTTTAAGAATTCTGGTTTAAATGATTTTTTGACTAAATCATTCACCTTTTCCTGTGCATCCTTGGTATCACCTAATAAGTATTCGGAACCAATGTTTGATGTCATAATGATGACTGTATTTTTAAAGTCAATGGTGCGTCCTTGTGCGTCAGTCAATCTGCCGTCATCTAGGACTTGCAATAATACATTAAAAATCTCAAGATGTGCTTTTTCAATTTCATCGAACAAGACAATCGAATACGG
>CAZIZJ010000028.1:0-12101 GCA_964543675.1 uncultured Acholeplasma sp.
TCATGACATCAATTCCGATTATGATTACCACCCTAGGTGACAAATACCTTGGAACTGGTGATGGTTGGGATCTAACAACATACATATTCTTGCTGGTCTTATATTTTGGTATTTTACTTGGTGTCGTTTACATGAATATTGCGAAAAGAAAAATTCCGATATCTTATGCCAATCGCCAAGGAAACGTCGGGAAAACCGATTCAAACATTCCATTGAAGATTAACTCAGCAGGCGTATTACCAGTCATCTTTGCCTCAACATTATTAAGCGTACCACTTTCAATCATTGGCTTCTTGGAAGGCAGTCTTGATGGTGGCACCAGATCATGGGTAAGTGCCGTATTCTCATATAATGAACCAATCGGCTTTATCTTATACATCATCTTAATTATTGTATTCTCATTCTTCTATACCTTCATGGTAACCAATCCGCACAAGATTGCAGATAACTTATCAAAATCAAATGCGTATATTCCAGGGGTTAGACCAGGAGATGATACAAAAAACTATATCGCACGTATCTTATTTAAGGTCACTGTGATTGGTACGATTTATCTTGTCGTCTTAGCGGCGCTTCCAATTGTTACAGCAGCCATTTTCGGTTTTGTTGGACAAGAGGCGGCAAGCATTACATTAGGTGGTACCGGATTACTGATCGTGGTCGGTGTTGCAGCAGATACAACATCTCAAATGGAAGCAACAGCAAACCAGGAAACTTATCAAGGACTATTCTAAAATGAAGAAGGTATTTGAGAAATTAAATCCTTTTAAGAAAAAGAAGAAAAGCAGAATGATTTTTGTTGGCCCTCCGGGTGCCGGCAAAGGTTCACAAGCAAAGATCTTATCAGAGATGCTAGCTATTCCGCATATTTCCACCGGCGATATGTTTAGGATGCATCTTAAAAATCAAACACCACTAGGTATACTGGCAAAAAGCTATACGGACCAAGGATTGCTTGTTCCTGACAGTGTCACCAATGATATGGTGAAAGTCAGATTTACTGAAAAAGACGTAAAAAACGGATTCATCTTGGATGGATATCCTAGAAATCCGGCACAGGCCGACTATCTTGCTTGGTTGTTAAAGGCACTAGATTGGTCACTGGATGTGGTGGTAAACATCACATCACCAGATGATGTTATCATCGAACGTATTACGGGTAGAAGAACATGTCCAGTATGTGGTTCAATCTATCACATTAGAAACCATCCGCCAAAAGTAGAGGGTCTTTGTGATAAGGATGGAGCAGCCTTGGTACAACGAAAAGACGATACTGAAACAACAGTTAGAAAACGTTTATCGGTTTACAATGAGGAAACCTATCCATTGATCGCATATTACAAAGCGACTGGACTTTTAATTGATATTGATGGTGACAGGGAGTTAAAACCAATCGCCGAAGATATACTGAAAATTCTAGGAGCATAAATGATTACAATCAAAAGCACAAGAGAAATTGAACTCATGAGAAAAGCTGGTAACATTCTGGCAACAACCAGAGAACAGATTGTTCCTCATATCAAACCGGGTGTTACCACGCATGAGTTAGATTTACTTGCAGACAAATTAATTAGAGAACAAGGAGCCACGCCATCCTTTAAAGATTATCACGGCTATCCAGCATCAATTTGTACATCAGTCAATGAAGTGGTAATCCACGGCATACCTTCAAAAAACAAGGTATTAAAAGCTGGTGACATCTTATCCCTTGATATCGGTGTCAACTACAAAGGATATCACGCAGATTCTGCTTGGACCTATCCAGTAGGCGAGGTAACCCAAAAGGTAAAAAAACTACTTGAGGTTGCTGAAAATGCTTTGGTAAACGGACTCTCAGTGATTAAACCAGGGGCTTTTGTCAATGACATCAGCCAAGCTGTTGAACAAACAATTAAGCCGCATGGGTTTGGTATTGTTGAAGAGTTTACCGGTCATGGCATTGGCATGAGTCTACATGAGGATCCGCCGATACCAAACTTTGGTACAGAAGTAGTAAATGTTGTATTAAAGGCTGGTATGACGTTTTGTGTGGAACCAATGGTCAATCTTGGAACCAAAAGAGTCAGAATACTTGCTGACAATTGGACAACAGTAACGCAGGATAAAAGTATGAGTGCGCATTTTGAACACACAATCTTAGTTACAAATGAGGGTTATGAAATCCTCACCAAAATATAAGGAGTCATTATGGCAAGAGAAGATTTAATTGAAGTTGAAGCGAAAGTAATTGAAGTACTACCCAATACAAAATTTAAAGTTGAGCTAGACAACGGACATATTGTCCTTGCTCACGTATCTGGTAAAATCCGTATCAACAACATACGCATTTTACCTGGTGATAAAGTAACGGTTGAATTATCACCATATGACTTAAGCCGCGGTCGCATCACTTACCGCAAAAAATAAGGAGAACTCGTATGAAAGTTAGAGCATCAGTAAAAAAACGCAGTGCAGATGATATCATCGTACGCCGCAAGGGACGCGTTTACGTTATTAATAAAAAAAATAAAAGACACAATCAAAGACAAGGTTAAGGAGATTAAACTATGGCAAGAATTGCAGGAGTTGACATTCCAACTCAAAAACGAGTGGTAATCTCGTTACAATATATTTATGGTATCGGTAGTTCAGCTGCACAAGAAATTCTTAAACAAGCAAATGTTAAAGAAGATATTCGTGTAAAAGACTTATCAGATGACCAGTTAGCAGCAATCCGTAGTGAAATTGCAAAACGCACTACAGAAGGTGATTTAAGAAGAGAAAGAACACTTGACGTTAAAAGATTAATGGAAATTGGTTCTTATCGTGGTATTAGACACCGTAAAGGTATGCCTGTTCGTGGACAAAACACAAGAAACAACGCACGTACGAGAAAAGGTAAGGCTAAACCAATTGCAGGAAAGAAGACGGTTGGTAAATAATCATGGCACAAAAAAGAAAAACAACTAAAAGAAAAGCAAGAAAGAATATTCCGACAGGAATCGCGCATATTCATACAACTTTTAATAATACAATTGTTACAATCACCGATCCAGGTGGAAACGCTATTTCATGGTCTTCAGCTGGTGCCCTTGGTATTAAAGGTTCAAGAAAATCAACACCGTTTGCCGCACAGTTAACCAGCGAAGCAGCAGCAAAAGCTGCAATGGATAACGGCATGGCAAGAGTTGAGGTTTTTGTCAAAGGACCAGGGCCTGGTAGAGAGGCTGCAATTAGAAGTCTACAAGCAGCAGGATTAGAAATTACAGCGATCAAAGACGTGACTCCAGTGCCTCATAATGGCTGCCGTCCGCCAAAACGTCCACGTAACTAATTAGTAACTTAAGAGGAGGTATACTTGTGAAAGATTTAAAATTTGAAAAACCAACATCTGTTGAAGAAATTTCTCAAGAGGGAAATCTTGGTCGTTTCTTAGTAAAGCCGCTTGAACGTGGTTATGGTTTGACTTTGGGTAATGCACTTAGACGTGTGCTATTGTCATCTTTACCTGGAGCAGCGATTGTCAATGTAAAGATTGAAGGCGTTGATCATGAATTTTCTACCATTGAGGGCGTATATGAAGATGTCATGGGAATCGTTCTGAATTTAAAGAAGGTCGTATTCTCTGCCGATTCACAAGATCCGCATTACGAACAAAAATTAGAAATCTACGCAGAAGGACCGTCAAAGGTTACAGCTGCAGACTTCAATTTAGTCGATGGATTGGAACTGGTTAATCCAGAACAGCATATCGCAACCCTAGCACAAGGTGCTAAGCTGTCGATGACAGTAACGGTTAGACGTGGCATTGGTTATGTTCCGGCAGACCAAAACAAGCAATATTCTAAGTATGAAGTTGGTGTCATTCCAATTGACTCACTATACACACCGGTTGAACGCGTGATTTATCATGTTGAAAAAACTCGTGGTGATTTAGACGAGTTAACGATTGAAATTGAAACCAATGGTGCAATTGTTGCTAAAGAAGCATTGGCACTGGCATCAAAAATGCTAGTTGATTACTTCCAGGCACTTGTATCATTATCTGATCAAGCATCATCTTATGAATTCATCAGAGATGTTGAAGAAGAACCAGCAAGCAAAAAATCTGACACTAAGATTGAACAACTTGACTTGTCAGTCAGACTGTTTAACTCATTAAAGCGTTCTGGCATTACGACCGTTGGCGAATTATTGAAGTTATCAGAAGAAGAAGTGATGCGTTTAAGAAGCTTAGGCAGAAAATCATTTAAAGAATTAAAAGACAAATTAGCAGAACACGGACTTGAATTCGAACACTCAGCAAACAAAGATGCGAAGTTTGAATTCGATTCAGACGAAGATAAGGAGTAAAACAATGGCAATACCATCAAGACTTCGTCGTACAACTGATCAAAGAACTGCGCTTTTGCGCGATTTAGTAACAGACCTGATTATTAATGATCGTATTACGACAACAGAATCAAAAGCAAAATCACTTCAAAGACTGGCTGATAAAATGGTCACATTAGCTAAAAAAGGAACATTGGCTGCACGCCGTCAAGCTGCAGAAACTGTTCGTTTTGAAGAAGTCAAAGAAGGACAAAACGCACTTCAGAAGTTATTTTCTGAAATTGCACCACGTTATACTGAACGCAGTGGTGGCTACACAAGAATCATTAAGACAGTACCGCGCAGAGGCGATGCTGCACCAATGGCGATTATTGAATTTGTATAAAAAAATATGCCTCCATATCATATAAATATGGAGGTTTTTTATAGATACTTTTAAAATGCATTAGAAATTGTTAATATGAGATATAGTAAATTAAGCATGCTATTGATTGAAATTTAACGATACATGCTATAATTATTATAATAAATTAAACATTTTACATTGGGAGGATATGTTTATGCCGTTTGGTGATGGTTTTGATTTTCTAGACTTAAGCACATATGATTGGATGGAGTATACCATTTTAGGTGCTGGTTTATTCATATTAATTTTATTATTGGTTGTTTGGCCGATTGCAGCATCAAGAAAAGGTAAAAAAAGTAACAAAAATACGAGCAACGCTAAACAAGAAACAGCAGTTGGTGGTAAAAAGCGCTTAGTTTATAAAGCAGCAAACGGGGAATCTGTTTTATTTGCTGGTCCAAATGCTTGGCACATCAACAATCAAGGAAAAACTGAACTGTTAAAAGCGGTTGAAGGTGAAAACGTTAATTTCTCAGGTAAAGTGATTTATCTGGCAAAAGATGTTAAACGTGTTCAAGTCATTCAAGATGGTGATGAAATCACTAAAAACTCAACATTTGAAAAACAGTTTATTACGTTTGACTTTGTTTCATCTCAAGAAGTTAGACTGGGCAATAAAGTTTTCTTGACTGACAAAGAAATTGAAGTTCGTGAAGTGCTTCAAGCAAAAGCAGATGCTAAAGAAGCTAAAGAACAAGCAAAAGCTGACAAAAAAGCAGCAATTGCACAAAGAAAAGCGGATAAGAAATTAGCAAAAGCAGAAGCAAAAGCAGCAGTCGCTCAAGCAAAGGCTGATAAAAAATCAGCAAAAAAACAAAATAAAAAATCAGATACTGAATAAAAAATAAGCAAAGGCAGATCATCTGCCTTTTTTGTTTTTATGAGCAGTCATGCAAAGTCAATAAATTAAGTTGTATAATAGGGTTATAAAAATATGTACAACAAATGAATGAAGGAGAAAGCGATGGATAAGAAGATTAGACAATGGATGATCCAGAAAGCAAGACCACTGGAGTGGCTTCGCTATCAGTACTTGTTTGAAGATGGCAGTAAAGATGCATATCTTGAAGCATTAGGCAGCTATCAAAATCCAGATGGTGGCTTTGGACATGGACTAGAACCGGATGCATGGAATCCTGAATCAACACCAATCAAGGTTTGGTTTGCTATCGGAATGATTGACGAACTTGAACTGAAAAGTAATCACCCGATGATACAGAGTATGATTAGGTATTTAACAAATACGACCGCATTTGAGAATGGTTTCTGGAAATCAACAATCCCATCAAACAATGACTTTCCAAGAGCGCCTTGGTGGACATATCAAGAAGGAAAGGATGTCTTTGGCTATAATCCGACTGCCACCCTGGCGGGCTTTATTGTTAGACACACCAAAAAAGGTATATCTGAGCATGTTTTTGGTCTGGATATTACCAACCGTGCGATTGCTCATTTCATGCAGATGGAAAAGGCTGATATGCATGAAATCAGATGTTTTATTGATTTGTATCTACAAATTAAAGATGTAATTGATGTGGCTGAACTCAAAAAGAAGATTATCCAGATGATTGATCAAATGATTGAAAGAGATCCTAAAAAGTGGTTTGTTGAATACTGTGCGAATCCACTCTCATTCATTGAAAACAAAGAAATGCCTGGATACGATGAATTTAAAGAACTGGTTACTTTGGAAGCCAGCATGATTAATGATTTCAAAAATGAAGAAGGCGTTTGGGATATTAGTTGGACATGGGGTCAGTATGAAGAAGCGTTTTCGGTTGCCAAAAACTGGTGGCGTGGCATTCTTGTTATTAATTATCTAAAAATAATGAAAGAATTTGATGTGAAGACATGAAAAAAATTATAATGATTTTATGTTTATTATTTCTTTACTTCGCTTTAGGGGTGGCACTTATGCTTGTTTGTTTAGCGGTTTTTTACATACCGCACAGTTTAGTGGATTTTTCTCATCCAGTATTTGTTACATCCATTGTCGTCATTCCAGTATTTAGTGCAGCCATTGTTTATTTACATATCAGGTTATTAAAAGCTAAAAACATAGCAGTTTAAATAAAATCATTCTCTCCATTTATTGCCTTTTTCTATAAGATTTTTTACCTATGGTAAAATGTAAGTAATCAAATAATTTGCGTGGTGCAAGATGAAAAAAATGCTTCTAATAGGAATGATGGGACTTCTTTCATTATTGAGTGGTTGTATATTTACTTTTTTTATACCAGAATCAAATGTTTTTACCATTTCGTTTAACACGAATGGAGGTTCGAATATTGAAGAGTTTGAAGTTGGACGATATGATCACATTGATTTGAACCAGTATTTTGTACCAACAAAAGAAGGACATACATTTGGTGGCTGGTACAATGATCCGTTTTTATTAGGTCCTTATAATCCCGAAGCAGAAATTACCGACCATATTACGGTACACGCCAAATGGATTGTTAATACGTATACCATTACATTCGATACAGACGGTGGTGAGCCGATCGAACCAATGACCATACCATTTGGAGAAACGCTTGATTTACCGATGCCAGACAAACTGAATAGAACTTTTGACTATTATTATGAAGTCGAAGGGGAAGTATTTAATTTGCAAACAATGCCGGCAAGAAATATGCTGTTGCATGTAAAATGGAAAGATAATTTAACCGTATATATTTATTTTGATGGTGAGCCAACCTGGTATTTCAATTTTAATCGTGGCGATACAATGTATACTTCAGAACTTGTTGTTACCAAGACAGGATTTGAGTTTGCTGGAATTTATGAGGATGAGGCATTAACCATACCGTTTCCGGATTCAATGGTCATTACGCAGGATTTGATTGTCTATTTAAAATTGCATGAAAAATTTATTGCAGAATTTTTCGATCATACGGCAATCATTGATACAGTCCATTTTTTAGAAACCGAACAAATTATTCCAATTGATGATCCTGAATCTAATAATTTAGTTTTCATGTATTGGTATGAAACAGATGAAAATGAGCCTTTTGATTTTAGTGTCATACCAAATAGAAATGTCGTTTTATATGCAAAATGGTCAGCAGAAGAGGGATACGCACAAGTATCATTTGAATCAAATGGTGGTAGTTTTATTTCACCGGTGGTTATTTTAATAGAAACATCTATTGTGCCGATTAATCCAGTCAAAGAGAATTATGTTTTTTCAGGCTGGTTTGCTGACCAAGCACTTGAAATACCATTTGATTTCGAATCTTTAGTTACAACCGATATCACGCTTTATGCGAAATGGGATCCAATCAGTACACCAACTGAGGTAGATTATAGCTTAGATGGTGATACGCTATTATGGGATGAAGTAGATGGTGCAGTTTTCTATGACGTCTATATTGGTGAGGATGCTATTGATCCACATGATGTAGATATACCGTCAATTGATTTAAAACCATATGAATCAACATTATTGGAACCAACCAAAATTGAAGTATATGCAGTTTATCCATTTGGTAACGGTATTTTAATTGTTGATGTTGTTTTGCAGTATCAAAACCAAAATATTATATATCAAACTGGATTTGAAGCAGATGAAGGCTTTACTGCGAGTACGCAATACAATAATACATCTCCAAAACTCCAAGGACCAGCAAATTATCAGTATTCAATTGTTAGAGGTTCTGCATCAACCGGTTCTCAAGCATTTCCAGTGATTTCTGGAGGACAAGGCATGCAGTTAAGATGGTATACTGCTAATCCGGAAGTTATGGGTTATATTGAAACCGAGTTTACGCTATCTCATGTGAGTTCTATCAGATTTACTGCAAAGAGCAGCGACCATCATTTAAAGGTAAGTTATAACACCGACGAAACATCAAACATCGATCCAGAAATCTTTATCTTAACCGGAACGCCTCAAATCTTTACCTATGAGGTTTCAACCAACGCTGAAATATCGATTCGCTTTGAATTGGTTCAAGTATCTTCAAGCAATTCATCACCAGTCTTTATTGATGATATCATTATCTATTCATCATTGGGTGACAATACATTGGTAGAACTTCCTAAAGCAGCACCAGGTGATTATCCAGAAACTGATGAAACGTTGCTGCTTGAACTAAAGAATCAATTCCAAGGACCAAGAAATTCACTGGCAGCACCAGGATTTACAATTCCTATGTCAAATGAAGGACTATTGAATTACTATGCGTCCTTAAATGATTTGACAGGTCAAGCATTTAGAACTGAACTTCAAAACATATTGATTAGCACCCATACGAGACTGATTTCATATAATGAAGCGAGATTTGTTTTAGAACAGGCAGATTTGATTACTGATGAAGAGGGACGTCAATATTTAGATGGTATCTATGCAGGTACGAAGATTGTTAAATACTGGGATGGAGGTGCCACCTGGGCTAGAGAACATGTGTGGCCAAATTCAAGATTGGCAATGGATAGAGTAGAGGGTGGTCAAAGAAACCAAGCGTCTGATGTCCATAATTTAAGAGCTATTAATCCATCGGTCAATAGTTCCAGATCCAATAGATACTTCGATCAAGGACTATCGTCACTTAATCAACTAGTCGGCACCACCGCCTATTATCCGGGTGACGAATATATTGGTGATGTAGCAAGAATACTGTTCTATATGGTTGTTCGTTATCACAACATATTAACGCTTGCAGATACTGGTATTGATGATTATCCTGCTTATTCAGCAGAAGGGGCAATCATGGGTATTTTAACGCTCTTGCTTGAATGGCATGAACTAGATCCGGTATCTGATTTTGAGATTAGAAGAAATGACATCATTTATTCATATCAAGGAAACAGAAATCCGTTCATTGATTTCCCTGAATATGCCGAGGTGTATTTTGGTTAAACGATGTCAGTGGGCAGAATCATCGGAAATCATGAAAGATTATCACGATAATGAATGGGGAAAACCAGTTTTTGATGACTTAGGGTTATTTTCAAAGTTAATGCTTGATTGTCAGCAAGCAGGCTTATCATGGGCAATCATCTTAAACAAAAGAGTGGCATTCTTAAAAGCCTTTGATGACTTTAACCCCTATCTAGTTGCATACTATGATGACCAAAAGATAAATGAACTCTTAAATAATCCAGGCATTGTAAGAAATAAGTTAAAGATCAGTGCGATGATTCACAATTCGAAATTATATATAGAACACTTTAGCGAAAAGGGATCTTTCAGCGATTTCATCTGGAAGTATGTCAACCATCAAACGGTTGACCACCAGTTAAAGACATTGGCAGAAATACCGACTACCACCGCCGTTTCTGATCAAATCAGCAAAGACTTAAAGAAACTAGGCTTTAAATTTGTCGGTTCAACAGTCGTCTATGCATTCTTACAAGCGGTTGGTGTATATAACGACCACTTAGTAACATGTATTAGTTACAACAAATACAAAGAAAGTGTATAATAATATTAATTAATTTATAGAGGAGAAAATAATGAAATTTTCTGAGTTTCCGTATGCAAGACCTGATATTGACGGCATAAAAAACGAATTAACTAGATTGGTTGAAGTTTTTAACCAAGCAACATCAGCACAAGAACAACTAGATATTATTAAAAAATATCATGATTTTTCAGATGAAACAGATTCAATGATGCAGCTTGTCTACATTAGACACTCCGTTGATACCAAAGATGCGTTCTATGAAAAGGAACAGGAATTCCTGAATAATGCAATTCCTGAAATCCAAGAGTTTTCAGTGCAGTTTTCAAAGGCATTGCTAGATTCTAAATTCAGAAGTGAACTTGAAGGAAAATTAGGGAAGCTAATCTTCCAACAAGCAGAACTAGCCAATAAAACATTTAGTCCGGAAATCATTCCGCTGCTTCAACAGGAAAACAAGTTATCAACTGATTACGGTAAATTAACGGCTAGTGCACAAATTGAATTTGAAGGCAGCACCTACAATTTATCGCAAATGAGACCTTTTACGACCAATGTCAATAGAGATACTAGACATAAGGCAAGTCTTGCAGTATCAGGGTGGTTTGCGTCCAACGAAAGCAAATTTGATGAAATCTATGACGGTTTAGTCAAGGTTCGCCACGAAATCGCCTTAAAACTAGGTTATGATAACTTTGTTAGACTAGGCTATGACCGTTTTAACCGTGTCGATTATGATGCGAAAGACGTCAAAGGTTACAGAGACCAAGTCTACAGAGAAATCGTTCCCTATGTCCAAAAGCTGATTGACAGAAAAGGAAAAAGACTAGGCATCAAAGATCTTAAATCATATGACTTAGGACTATCTTTCTTAACTGGCAATCCAAAACCAAAAGGCGATAGAGCATGGCAAGTCGATAAAGCGATAAAGATGTATGACCAAATGAGTCCTGAAACATCTAAATTCTTCAGATATTTAGTTGATCATGAATTATTGGAGTTAGATGCTAAAGCCGGCAAAGAAGGCGGCGGATACTGTACATACATTCCTAAGTTTGAAGCCCCATTCATTTTTGCCAACTTCAACGGCACATCGGGTGATGTCGATGTCTTAACCCATGAAGCAGGACATGCATTCCAAGTCTATACATCAAGAAACTTAATTCCAGAATATCGATGGCCAACCATGGAGTCTGCTGAAATTCATTCAATGAGTATGGAGTTTCTTGCGTGGCCATGGATTCATGAATTCTTTTTAGAAGATACCGAAAAATATAAGTTTGATCATTTATCTGGCTCTGTTGAGTTTTTACCTTACGGGGTCTTGGTTGATGAATTCCAGCACGGCGTTTATGAAAACCCTAATTTAACACCAGATGAAAGAAAATCATTATGGAGAACTTTAGAGAAGAAGTATTTACCTTGGAAAGATTATGATGACGACAACTTCTTGGAAAAAGGTGGTTTCTGGTTTAGACAAGGTCACATCTTTGGTACGCCGTTCTATTACATTGACTATACTTTAGCTCAAGTGATTGCCTTCCAGTTTTGGGGTAATGCACAAAAAGATCATCCAAAAACATGGAACCAGTATTATGAGTTATGCAAATTAGGCGGTTCAAAGAGCTTTGTCGGATTACTTGATGCAGCAAAACTGGATAATCCATTTAAAGAAGGCAACATTAAAAACACAATGGAACCAATCAAGGCATACCTTGATGGTGCCGATGACAGTAAGTTCTAATTAAAATAAGCAATATATAAGAAGAGGATATGACAAGTTTTTCAGTCATAACCTCTTTTTTGTGCTATCTCTTTTAATCAAAAGTGTTTTAACGGTAATGGATTCAGTCAGGTTTGTTTTTGATTTGTTCATTTCAATTAACTTCTCACAAGCAATTCTGCCTATTTCTGAATAGTCTTGACGAATGGTCGATAGTTTTGGTCTAATCAGTTCTGTAATACGCAAATCATCA
>CAZIZJ010000029.1:0-12059 GCA_964543675.1 uncultured Acholeplasma sp.
CATCGCTTCGACTTGATCGTGGGTTACATAAACCGCTGTGACCCCATACTGCTTTTTGAATCGAATCAGTTCTCCGCGCATGCTCGCACGAAGCACAGCATCCAAATTAGACAATGGTTCATCAAATAAAACCAGATTTTGCCCATCAACCAGTGCTCTGGCTAATGCGACTCTTTGTCTTTGCCCGCCAGATAATTGGTGGGGATAACTGCCTAGCTTGTCAAAAAGCGATAACTTATTAGCGATTTCTTCAACACTTTTCTTTTTCGCTAGTCTCGTTAACCTCTGATTGATTAAACCAAAGGCGATATTCTCTTCAATCGTCAAATACGGTAACAGTGCATAATTTTGAAAAACAAAACTTAAATTTCTATTGGATGGGTCTTTATCATTTTGGAATTCATCATTAATGAATAACTTCCCATCAGTGATTTCTTCTAGTCCGGCAATCATCCGAAGAGTTGTTGTCTTGCCACAGCCTGAAGGACCAACCAGCACTAAAAACTCATCATCAAAAATCTCTAATGACATGTCTTTCACTGCCAGTTGTTTTTTGTCATATGACTTATGAACTTGTCTTAACGATATGCTACTCATAATGACCTCATCTACTTAATGCCTGTGGTTGCAACATTTGACGTAATACGTTTTTGGAAAATAAAGAAGATAATGACCGGTGGAATCATTGTAAATAATAACAACGCCAAGAACTGATCCAAGGTAATGCCATAAACATACATCTCTGCATTGACCTTAAACAGTTTAACCATGACCGTCCAGTATTCCTGATTATTAATAATGATATATGGCAATAAGAAATCATTCCATGCTGCTGTAATACTAAATATACCGACAACCATCATTGTTGGAATAGATAGTGGGACAACAATCTTAAAGAAGGTTTGGATTTTACTTGCACCCTCTAGTTCTGCAACTTCAAATAAATCTTTTGGCAGACTATCGAAGTGCGCTTTAAATAACAGGAAGTTAAACGGTGATGCGCCTGCAATAAACCAAAATGGAATGAGCGTCACCATCGTTGCCTGTACGCTTCTTAAGGACAATCCAGTAACCATCGAAATCATTTCATAGATGCCGATGATGTTTTTATAAAGCGGGACCAGTGCCACAGCTGGCGGAATCAGCATCGATGCTAAAATGATGTAGTAAAGAATCCGGCTGCCCTTTGGCTTCAAGACTGATACGACATAAGCTAAAAGTCCATTAAAGAGGATTGCACAAAATGCAGCGCCAATCGCGATAATCAATGAATTCGTGACGTTTCTCATGATCTGTGTTTTTTCAATGACCGTCATGTATTTGCCGAAGTCAAAGCTTGTCGGTAAAAAATGATATTCATTGGGTGATTGAAGAATCTCATTGGCTCCTTTAAATGAGGTGACAAACAACCAAATGAATGGCACCAAGACCATCAACAATCCTGCAAAGAGTATGATATACATCAGATAATAACCAAATCTTCTGCTTGGTTTCTTATAATCTGAATAGGTTAGAATACCGTCTTTTTTTGGTTCAAAGAGTTTGAGCGTCACTTTCATCGTATAGCCAAACAACCAGTTCAAATCTCTTTTAATCTTTTGAAATAGCCAGATGATTTTGGTTTTCTCCAAAATAAAATGAATACTTCTAAATAGCCATTTAAAGCCTCCACCAATTTTCCTTAGTGCTTGATAAAAGATGTTACCTGCTCTTTTTTCGTAGGTGACCAGCAACTGGTCATAAGTAATATACTTTTTAGTCTTTGTTTGATCTTTGGTCGTCTTCTTGTCAAAATAAAGATAGACATAGGTAAAGCCTAAAAGGAATATCATCGTAATGACACCAAGTGCTGCTGCCTGACCAGTATTCTGTGTAGTATAAATCAGTTTATAAATGAGTAAGCCTAAGGTATTGGCATTATCATTGGTTTGACCCATGAAAATCATTGGTTCATAAAATATTTGGAAAACCGAAATGATTTGAATAATCAATAATAATTTGACATTGGAAAACAATGCCGGCAAGGTAATGTATCTTATTCTTTTCCAGACCGATACGCCTTTAATTCTGGCAGCCTCATATAGCGAGTTATCAATCGATTGAATGGTTGCCAAATAAATTAACATCGTCGCCCCTGCTGATTTCCAGGTCAAGGTTAAGATGATCAGTGGAATCGATAACGTATCTTCTGAAATCCATGCTGATGTCGGTAACCCTAAATTATGCAAGATAATATTAAAGAAGCCATAGTCATTGGCATCCATCATGATTTTCCACATGAGGATGACAGCAATCGCTGGCACGATGTTTGGTACATAAAAACCGACTTTGAATAAACTCTTGGTGCGAACGACCTCGCTAATGACTAACGCTAAAATAATCGGAATGACAAATCCGATTAAAAGTGAATAAACAACATAAAGTACTGTGTTCAACAGTGCGCCAGAAAAACGAGGATCGCTAAATACACCAATATAGTTATCAAACCCATTGAAACTGACTAAATCAAAATTATTCGTCTTAAAAAATGAGTAAACAATATTTTGTAGGAGCGGTCCCCAAAGGAAAAATATGAATAGGATGATTGACGGCACTGCAATGAGCCAAGATACAAGATGCTGTTTAAAGACTGTTTTATTTACTTTTTTTTGATGTGCCTTTGCCTGTTCAACCATATTAATCCATTTGTTCTCTTAAGTATGCTTCAAATAGCTGATTCCTTGCATTGAGCGAGGATGGTATATCAAATGATAAGTTTCTTAAATTAAGTACGACCTGATCAAGCAGTTCATACATATACTGGGTATAGTATGGTTCTTCTTGTCTTCTTGTTGTTGGTAGTAATTCATAAAAGTCATTGAAGTTATGCAATGCTAATACATTGACATACTGTGCATTTAACGAATCCATAAAATTAACATACTCTGCATTAATCCAAGGTTTGACCTCTGGTAAAATCAACATGTTCTTTTGGGTAGCCGTCTGCATCCCCTCACGCATTGCATCCTGAGATACGGTTGACACTTCTGGTGAACGACCAATATACTCTAAGAATTTGATTGCCCCTCTGACTGCTTCATCAGAATCGTAGGCACTGAACATGTATGGCGTACCGCCAAACAATGTATATTGACCGGCAGGACCGGCAGGCATTGGAATGAAAGCAATATCGTTTCTGTTCATGCCGCCTTGCGTAATGACATTTGAAATGACGTCATTACCGGCAATCGCCATCGCGATTTGTCCATTACCTAGTCTGGTTGCCCATTCAGAGTAGTTCATGTTGCCGATTGGTACAACCGGTTCGCCTTCATTGGCAAAATAGAAACTCTTTAAGAATTCCATCGCTTCGATTGCTTCTGCTGAGTTTAAATTGGCATGGACTTTACCGTCTTCACCGATTACTTGCAGGTGCGCACCAAATGCCCAGGCAAAATTAGAATATTGCCAGCCACCATTTTTATCAACATTTAAAATAATTAATCCGTCTTTTTCGGTATTTTGTTTAATCGTTTTAGAATAGTCTAAAAGCTCTTCCATCGTTGTTGGATAGAATTTCTCGCTTGGATTATCCGGATTAACGATATCAACAATGCCATCGCCATCTAAATCCGTTGCTAGTCCAGCATCTTCAAAAACCGATAAGTTAATGATGATCCCTAAGCCGTAACCATCTCTTGGAATGCCATATAGACGGTCATCAAAGGTCAAATAATCTCTTAAGGTCGGATCCATTTTATCGTACCAGCCTAATTCTTGAACAAATTCCGTAATATCCTTTGCGTGACCACCGGATACAATCATTTGAGGCTCAGTAAACCATGTTTGAAAAACGGTTGGTAAAGTTCTTGAATTCGCTCGTGCATAAAAGGCTTCGACCGAATATGTAAAAGCCTCACCGATGATTTCATATTCTGGGTGATCGGCTTCAAAACGTTCTTTCCAAACGTTAAACATGGCAACATCATCTGTATTTGCAGATTCTGGCCACATACCGATAACCACTTCAATTTTACCGTTTGTACAAGCATTCAATAAACCAACAACAGTAAATAAGAACATCAGTGTTAAAATTTTTTTCATGTGCATTGCTCCTAATGTCTTGACTTGTAAAACTTTTAAAGACATTAGATTTCTCCTCCCAAAAACTGGGAGGAGAAACCGTCAGTCTCTTTAATCTTTTTTATTCAACTGGTTCGTCATTGAACAAACGCATTTGATGTGTCGTTTCATTAACGCTTACTGTTAAGTTATCAATGATGACACCACCTGCATTGATATGGAATCCTAATACTTGTAAACCACCTAAGTTCGCTACATAATCTGCTAAGTTAATGGTAACTGTTTGGAAGTTTTCAGTCAAGGCACTTGCGTAACCATCTGCAATTAAATCTGCAAAAGTAACGATATTGCCATCACCTAATTCAAGTCTGAATGAATCGCCATTGTCATCTGCATCTAACTTCACTTCAAATGTAAGGTAGCTTGCTCCTGCAATCAGTGGTGAACCAAATCTCACGGTTGCATAGTCAGCAGTCACTAAGGCAATTGCACCATCAGTAACTAAAGCCCATTCACCCCACCAATATTTTTCACCGTCATTAACAGGTGTTGCTTCAAAATCTTCTGTTAACACTGGATACATATGTGCAGTTGGATTGTTCCATTGGAATGACAGATTGTCAATAAAGTAGACTGCACCGTCATTTGCCTGAATACCGAATGTATCGGATTGCAATAAGCCTGATAATAAGACATCAATGACAATGTGTCCTGATTGTCCGACTGCAGGTAGTACAATTGGATTGCCGTCTAAACCAATCAGTTCAGCATTCCATTTGTGCGTACCGCCGGTATTGATACCGAAACTGCCTGCTGCTTCAACCATAATGTCAAATGCGATGTAACGAGGCACTGCTTTAACGCCAGTATGAAGTTGAACGTAGCCGCTAGTTGCATCAAGTTTTAACCACATGTTGCCTTCGATATCAACGAATGTTGATGGTGTTCCATAATTATCGACCCACCATTGACCTTCACCTGGTTGACCAGCTACACTGCCTTCATCTGCCCATTCCCATGTACCCCAAACGAGTTCTTCGTCAAAGTAAGGTAACTCACTGTACCAAGCTAAGTTATCTAGTAAGTAAATTTCACCGTCTGATGCATGGAAACCAATGGTATCGGTTAATCCAAATCCACTAGCAACCCAGTCAATGACGTAACGATGCCACTGTCCATCTTGGTTAACCACCATTGGTGCACCGTTTTCTAAGATCAATTGACCATCTTTAGCCCATTTTGGTGCGCCAGTTGGTCCAACTCTAAATGAAACAATTTCGCCAGGTGTTAAAATCTTCAAATCAAATGCCAAGTATCTGCCTGTGCCTTTAATACCGGTATGATATTGCGCATAGCCAGTACCATCAATTTGTAGAGCTTGATTGTCTTCACCGTCTTCAACGATTGTCGTTGCAGAATCGTAGACATTTGCCCACCATTGATTGTCACTTGTTTTATCTTGTGCAGTACCTAATGCAAGTCCTTCAAAGGTAGCCCACATAAATTCTGATCCAAGATCTTTATTGCTGATTGGATTAGCAAAGAATATTGCATCAATTGATAATGATGAGCCAGTATAGAATAAGGTGAATCCACCAAAATCAGTACTGAATCCTTCAGTTAATACTAAGTCGACAATCAAGTAAGTCCATTCGCCATCTTTATATGGATATGCACCCATATCTTCTGGAATCGATGGCAGTCCAAGACCTGCAACCCATTGATTCGCATAGATGACGCCAGCAGGTTGTGTATCGCCTGATGTTGTTTGAATCATTCTTAAATTGTTTAATGTGCCTGAGTCATTCAATTTATACTTGAATACTAAGTAACGATATTCATTGATATTCGCTTTTGATGGTGAATGTACAACATAGTCAACATAATCGCCACCAGTTGAATCAAAGGTAATATGACCATCACCAATGGTTGATGCTTGTAGACCTGCATATGAAATCAGGTATGAGAATCCATTTGCAAGTGCAACTGCATTATCGCCTGACCATACTGGTGTTGTACCGATTGCTGGACGGTTGAAGTTATCAAAGATCAAGACGTTGCTTAAATCAAGCATTGGATAATCAACTGCTTCATATTGTCCTAAATAAGTTAGGAAACTTTGAGTGATTGCAATATCAACAAGACCTTCATTGATTAGTTTATAACCAGCAACAACTGCTTCGCCATCATAAATGTCTGCAAAAGCAATCGTTAAGTTCAACCAACCAGAACCAAGTGCTGGCAAGTCATCCAATTCGCTAAATGCGACTGGTGTACCTGCTTCACCGTTGGCAAACACAGGAGCAATCTTAATATGATCATAGTCCAGTGTACCTGGTGATGCTTGTTTAAGTCTTAAGACAACATGGGTATTTTCTGGATTGGCACCTGTTTCTAGGTAATTTCCGTAGAATCCATTTTCGCGAATCGTTACATATGAGCCTACCGCTACACCAACGGTGTCAGACCAGTAGTCTCTGTTTTGTGAATAGTTACTGCCTTCATAAGGATAAACCGGATTAGGTACTTTGGAATAATATGCGTCTTTTAATTCTAAGACACCGCTACCAACACCCGATGTATTCATCAAGTGGAAACCAACAAGCAGTCCACCTGCATCAACATCACTATGTCCTGATTTACCAACATATGTCTTACCATCTAACGTATCGGTAATTGAAATGACATAGTTGAACCATGTACCATCCAATTCACGGGTATTTCCTTCTAAATTCGGATCGAGTGTTTCAGTAAAAGGAACTACTAATACATCATGATTATCATCAAGTCTAAAACCGATTGCCAAATCATTGACTGATGCACCTGCAAAACCTCTTAATCTTAAGACCAAGTATTGGAATGCTGGTGATGCTGCATTTTCGCTACCTGCTTGTTTCCATAATGCACCATCAGGATTGTTGCCGATTGTTCCTGAGTATCCCACACTAATGTATGGTTGGTCAGTTGCAACACTGGCATTTTGCGCCATGGTTGAATTCAATGTGCCTGATGTGAAATTATTAAGCATTTGGTCAAAATCAGCATTGAACGTTCTGCCAACATAGTTTGGTGAGTTTGGAATGCCCACATAAGTATATTTAGCAACCAACGTTAAGTTTGACGTGACTGGTGCTTCAAAATTATATGGTGCACCGTTTAATGTCCATGTATCAAAAACGAAATGTGTTTTTGATGGTGCAGTCGGTGCTGATGCTTGATCGCCGGCATCCACGGTTTGTGCAGTAATCGGTGTTCCCCCAACCGAGTTAAACGTCACCGTGTATTCAACATCTTCAACAGGTTCTTCATCCCAATGTGCGATTAACGTAATGTTTGCATTAACCGCCTGATTAAAGTCGTATTCAGTATCCCCTAAATACCAAGCATCAAAAATGAAGCCTGCTTTTACTGGTGGAGTTGGTTCTTCAACCGTTTCCCCTTCTTCGACTGTAACTACGACTGGATCTGTCCCATTATCAGCATTGAATGTCACTGTATAAGTTGTTGTTTCCGGTGGTACAATTGGATCGACACAGCTTACAAGTATTAATGCTAACAACATGACAATTACTACATTAAATATAGTAACTACAGTTTTTTTCATTGTTTCTCCTTATTTTTTACATGCAAGATAGTTTGCATGTTATTTTTTTATAGACAACTATCTGTTCTTAAAACCGTTTATTAAAAACTTGCTATTCGTAGATGCTAATTTCTGAGAATTGTGCGCCATAGCCACCTGGTGCGGTATTGTCTGTCACAATGAAGATGATTGACCGCATGTTAATGCCTTGTGGCAGAACAATCGAAACCATGTTGCCTTGACTGCTATCGAATAAGTAATCCCTTGGTCCTTCAAATAGATTGATCCAGGTGCCTGAGTTAATCGTGCTTTCGGCACTTAAAGAGTACTTGATTTCAATGGTTTGCGTGCGGTTTGGCCAACTAGATAACGGCGGTAAATGTAAATTGATGATTCTGACGCTATAAACATTACCCATATCAACGACGATCCAGCCTGGCCATACATTCTTTCTTGATTCAAAGTAAGTCGTTACATCGCCGTCAGTCAATCTTTCTGGATTATAGACGTCTTCATATGCACTGGCATAAGGCGTCTTGCCGAACGTTAGTGACGCTGGATAAAACTCAACATATCTTAAGAATGGCACATCGGCATAAACAACATCATCCAAGTAATAGAATCTTAACTGAATCGCGATATAGTCCCCTGGTGCTAATCTGATATCGACATAATTGTTCTTAGATGGTGAAAACTCGTAGTCATCAGCGTTTAATCTGCTAGAAAATATTGGAAGTCCTGTATTTTGATTGACACCGGTTGCAGCATACACTGCAATCTTCTGCATATAGAAGTACATTGAATCGACTTCACCGAATAATCTGATGGAACCGACTTTATGTGCTTCATCAAACATAATCGATAAGGCAATATAACTTGCTCTAACGGCACCTTCCTGCCATACTTCTGATTTCCAAGTTTCTCCATTATCAACTAATACATTGGCAACCTCAAATCCTACTTGATCGTAGTTGCTTTCACTTAAGCCACCCCAGTCAACCGTTGTTACGCCGTAAGTAGCTCTGGCAGTGAATTCACCTTCAATTTTTGAACCAGCATAAGGCGGTTCAGCAGTTGATACGGAAAAGTCAGGTATTTCAATCGCTTCTTGCGCTCTGGCTGGAACCACTGTCTTATCAACAACGTAATAATCACCTAAATCCAGTTCATAGTAATGATAGACTGGCGCACCAGTTGGTACGTTTGATGACGTAATTTGAATGCCTGATACAAAGTTATTGGTATTAACGACACCAGTTGATGTCATTGGTACACCATGAAATTCAACATCACTAAAATAAATGTTACTGATGTTTTTATTGTTGTCAAAGCCATTCATTCTAATTCTTAAATCGTAGTCTTCTCTGCCAATCTTTCTTTCATTCAAAACTTTAATGTTTTCAAAGTAAACATCAGAAATCGTACCTCTTTCAAATTGACTCTTTGACCAATCGGCATTAAAGGCGATGGTCAAGTCAATAAAGAAGTTATCATAATCTTCGGTCCATATGTCACCGACCTGATATGTATTTTCAATCGTGATGTTTCTAAAATGGACGTCACTGATATTTGCCTGATCGGCATTATGAATGCTCATGACGGCTTTATGGTAATTTTGAAGAACGGTAATATCTTCAAAAACGATATTTTCCATGTAGGAACCCCATGCCTCATAACCGACTTCCATCGATTGCGCTAAGTCAGTCCATAAAATATTGTTGGTAAATAAGACATTGGATGTCGGCATATTGTTGACGTTTTTAACAACCAAAGAGTCATCCCAAGTTCTGACAAATGAATTTCTGACAATTACGTTATGTGATGACTGAATCGATATGCCGTCACCATTTGGTCTAGCGGTAATGATCTTGATGTTGTCAATGACTAAGCCGTTGGTTTGCTGTGCATGAATTGCCCAACCAGCAGGATCCAAGAAAGCTATCCCTTCAATATAGACATTTTCACACTGCTGCAGTTCAATTGGTATCGCACGCTGAGATGCTTCAACTCTCGGATAGATGGATCCTGAAATGAATCCACGACCACGAATGGTAATATCACTTAAGCCATACGCATTAAACTGTCCATAAACAAGTGCACCACCGGCAATATAAACAGTTTTTCCTGATGCTAAAGGAATGGTATCTGTTTTCCAGACGCCTGGTCCGATATAAATGATGTTGTCATCCAGTGCTGCTTCTGCCTCGGTAATCGGATTTTCTTCAATCGGATTGGCAAATAAGTGAATTGCCTCTTGAATGACTGAACCACTGGCATCGGTTTGAGCGACTGGATCATTGATTTGAATCGTGTAGTTTGCTGGATACTCTAAATAAAACTCAATTTTATTGTTTAAGATGGTTACTTCAACCTCATAGGCTAAAGGATGCACCGAGGCACTAGTTACAACATAGTTATCTTTTATTTCAATAACAACATGCACTTTACCTAAAAAGTCAAAACTTGCTACCGAAGTATAGGTTGTAGGACTTACCCAAGTAAAGCTTCTTCTGTGATTAACCAAAGTCTGATGAACAAAGAGTGGTGAATCTTCAACCAAAATATTGTATCTATCTGATGATTTCAAAATATCTGGCATATCATAAATCATCAATTGCGTTGATGTTTGTATGCCATGTAAAATGTTAACTGTAAATGTAGTTGACGCATCTAAATAAGTTACTGTAACGGTATTTGCCCCAACGACAGACGAGTTGAAACCGGTAATTGTATAATCGGTAACCACTTCTTCCGTATCGCCTTGCTTATATGTAACAATCATGCCTTCACTTGAAAATTCCTGCTCAAGAAAATAGCTCGTTCTATAATCACCGCTTATATGTAGAGTTGCAGTTGATGTTTCCTCGCACGCAACTAAAATTAAGCTTGAAATTATAAGTAACAAGACGATTGTTATTTTATTCATTTTTTGCATGTTATCCACCTTCGTTCTAGAATATTTCGCTTTTATTATACATGATTAAAATTAAGAATGAAAGCGTTTTATCGAAAAAAATTTAACCGGTTAACTAAAATCGTAAAAAAATAGGTATATAGAGCCAATTTCCCAAAAAACTTTTTTTTATTTTTGTTTCATCATTTTCCTAAAAATAACCCTACAATCCAGTTTAATGTCTAATTTTTCTGCTTTAAGCGACAAAATCACTGTCTTAAAATTTAAGCAAAGTTACCCTGAAAAATCACGATAAATTATAAAATTAACTTGTCATGTTTTACTGTTTGAAAAACGACCAAATATGAGGGGTTTTATATGAGATTAGTTAAGTATACCAAACGTTACCAAGAACCATTATTTGAACTCTTAAAAAAGGAAGGATCCGAATGGAAAGATTACTATGAAGATCAAAGAGATGACTTCATTTCTGTGTTAAAAGAGTCCATTAGTTTTATCATTATCAATAAAAAAGATGTCATTGGATTCATCAGATTAAAACCCGACCATTCATTCGGATTATTTGTTTATGATTTATTAGTTGATAAAGCACATCGAGGTCAAGGACTAGGAAAAAAGTTACTTAATCATGCTGCTGGTTTGTATCCCAATATGGATACTTATATCCTAAGTGATGAAGATGCCTATTACCTAAAACTAGGTTTAAAGAAAATAGGATCTATTTTTGTTTACGACAAATAAAACTAAAGTTCACCCGAAAGTGAACTTTTTTATAGTTATTTAAACCATGCCTTTCTTATGTCAGCTAAAGTTTTATCGGCATCCGTTACATTGCCTTGTATAACATCATATTCTGCCTCTGCAAGATATCTTAATACTTCAAGTTCTCCAATTTGTTGTTCATATAGCGCTTGATTGATAAGTACTGTATCAACTCTACCATTAACAGTAATATAAACAGGTTTTTGTTCTTCCTTGGTTTGTTTAGATATTTTTTTGTACTTACTTCCTAAATCAACTGATGGTCTAATAATCTTCAAAACAATCACCCCTCATATGTAGATTATATTACATTTTACATATAATAGCCTTGCACACAATAAATGAAATTCCTTAAATAAAAAAACTCGCTATTTGCGAGCAAAATTTGTGGAGCGGGTGAGCGGAATCGAACCGCCGTCTTCAGCTTGGAAGGCTGGAGTAATAACCATTATACGACACCCGCAAAGATGGTCGGGAAGACAGGATTTGAACCTGCGGCCCCCTGGTCCCAAACCAGGTGCTCCACCAAGCTGAGCTACTTCCCGAAATATATTGGCTTATTCATTGTATCATTGACTAAGTGGCTTGTCAATAAGAAATGGCGCACCCAAGAGGACTTGAACCCCTAACCTTTTGATCCGTAGTCAAACGCTCTATCCAATTGAGCTATGGGTGCTATTTAAATTAAAGTTGGTGACCCGTACGGGATTCGAACCCGTGAATGCTTGCGTGAAAGGC
>CAZIZJ010000030.1:0-12015 GCA_964543675.1 uncultured Acholeplasma sp.
TTTGAATTAGAAACGGCATCACCGACCCCCATGTTTACAACAATCTTTTCTAATCTTGGCGCTTGCATCACAGAGTCATAATTGAACTCTGAAACCAGTTTAGGAACAACAGTTGATGCATATAATTGTTTAAATGTACTCATAATTATTTGCTATCTCCTTCTGCCTTGACTTTAGCTTTCTTCGCTTTTGCCGGTTCTTCTTTTGCTTTAGCTGCTTTTGCAGTTTTGCTTGGCTTGTCTAAAGCTAAACCACTCTTTTTTGCATAACGCACTTTGTTGCCATCTTCAAAACGGTAGCCAACTCTTGTTGGTTCGCCGGTTTTAGGATCAGCAATGGCTACATTTGAAACATGAATCGGCGCTGGTTTTTCCATAATGCCGCCTTTGTCATTTGCAGACTTTGGTCTTTCATGCTTTTTAATGATGTTAACACCTTCAACAATGACTGTCTCTTTGGCATGATTCACCTTTAAGACGCGTCCGCTTTTGCGTGTTTTAAATCCTTTTTTATCGGTTGTAAATTGATCACCACCAGCAATCACTACAACTGTATCACCAGTTTTAATATTCATATGCGGTTACCTCCTTACAATACTTCTGGTGCAAGAGAAACAATCTTCATGAAGTTCTTTTCTCTTAATTCTCTTGCCACCGGTCCAAAGATACGTGTACCTCTTGGATTTAAATCTTCTTTAATAATGACAGCTGCGTTTTCATCAAACTTAATGTATGATCCGTCAGCTCTTCTTAAACCTTGCTTGGTTCTAACGATGACTGCTTCAACAACATCACCTTTTTTAACGGCGCCTGTTGGTGTTGCTTTTTTTACGGTTACCGTAACAACATCACCAATGTTTGCATAACGACGACGGGTTCCGCCTTGAACTCTAATCACTAGAACTTCACGCGCACCGGAATTGTCAGCAACCAGTAATCTCGATTCTTGCTGTATCATATTCTTTCGCCCTCCTTATACAATTTCTGCTTTATTGACTACTTCTACTAAACGGAAACGTTTTAACTTAGATAGTGGTCTTGACTCAATAATGTTGACAGTATCGCCTACTTTAGCACTATTATTTTCATCATGTGCGTGGAATTTTTTAGATACCTTCACATTTTTTCCATAAAGCGGATGCTTTTTATAAGTTTCTACCACAACAGTAATGGTTTTATCCATTTTGTCGGATACAACTTTTCCAGTATAAACTTTTTTTGTATTTACTCTTTCCATCGTCATATCCTCTCTTATTTCTCGTCGCGCTCAGTAATGACTGTTTTCATTTGAGCGATGGTCTTTTTAACTGTTTTTAAACGTGCTGTGTTTTCTAATTGTCCAACAGCGTGCTGAAAGCGTAAATTGAATAGCTCAGCTTTTAATTCAGCGATCTTTTTGTTTAAATCTGCAGTTTTTAAGTTTCTGATTTCATTTGCATTCACGCTTCTTCACCTCGCTTAACAATTTTTGTCTTAATTGGTAGTTTGTGAGATGCTAAACGTAGTGCTTCTCTTGCGATCAATTCACTAACTCCAGCAATTTCGAACATGATCTTTCCTTCTTTAACAACAGCGACCCATGAATCCGGAGCTCCTTTACCAGAACCCATTCGGACTTCCATCGGTTTCTTTGTTTTTGCTAAATGCGGGAAGATATTAATCCATACTTTACCTAAACGCTTCATTTCACGAGTCATTGCAATACGTGCCGCCTCGATTTGACGGTTCGTAATCCATGCGCCTTCTTTTGCGATTAAAGCAAACTCACCATTTGTAATAACATTCTTACCTTTCGCTTTTCCTTCATAAGAAACACGATGAGGACGACGATATTTCGTTCTTTTTGGCATTAACATATGTCTTAGTCCTCCTTAGTACGTCTGTTTTGAGGGCGATCAGGACGCGGACGTCTGTCTCCTCGTTTTTGTTGATCGGCTTCAAAAGGTTTTCTTGTATCAAGAATTGATTGACCCGGTAATACTTCACCATGGTAAATCCAAACTTTAATCCCTAAAATACCGTAAGTAGTCAATGCTTCTGCAGTTGCATAATCAACATCAGCTCTTAATGTATGTAGTGGTACACGACCTTCTGAATAACCTTCACTTCTTGCAATTTCAGCACCACCTAAACGACCGGATACTAAAGTTCTAATCCCTTTAGCGCCAGCTTTAAGTGCTCTGGTGATTGCCATTTTTTGTGCACGTCTGAATGACGCACGTTGTTCGAGTTGCTCAGCAATGCTTTGTGCAACTAAAACTGCCACCTTTTCAGGACGTCTCACTTCAACGATGTTTAAGATAACTTCTTTTTTAGTTAAGTATTCTAACTTTGAGACGGCTTTATTTTTTTCGCCTGCTTCTTTACCTAATGCAATACCAGGTTTAGAAACATAAAGTTTAATTGTCACGCGTTCTTTGTTTTTTGCTTTGACGCGTTCGATCTCAACTTGAGATACACCAGCTTTTTTAAAGTTAGTATTTAAGAATTCACGGATTAAAGCGTCTTCTTTGACCAATGCCGGTACATCGTTTTTATGCGCATACCATTTTGATTCCCATGTACGAATAATACCTAGGCGCAAGCCATTTGGATTAGTTTTTTGTCCCATGCTTAATTACTCCCTTTCCGCCACTACAACAGTGATGTGTGATGTTCTTTTCTTAATAACGTTACCAGTACCTTTGGCTCTTGGTAACATTCTTTTCATTGTGACTGATTCATTGACAGATGCTTCTTTAACAAATAGTAAATCTTCATTTAAACTATAGTTGTGTGATGCATTCGCTATTGCTGAGTTCAATACTTTAGCAATAATCGGTGATGCACCGCGTGGTGTAAACATCAGGATAGCGCGTGCTTCCTTAACGTTTTTCCCACGAATTAAGTCGATAACGAGTCTCGCTTTTCTAGGGGCGATTCTCACAGTTTTTGCAATTGCTTTAACGTCCATGATTATCTCTCCTATTTTCTAACTTTCTTATCTTCTTTTTTGTGACCGTGGAAGGTACGTGTCGGAGCGAATTCTCCTAGTTTGTGACCAACCATATCCTCAGTAATGTATACGGGTACATGCTCGCGTCCATTATAGACTGCGATAGTGAAACCGATAAATTCAGGGAATATAGTAGAACGTCGGCTCCAAGTTTGAATTACTTTTTTGTCGTTTGATTTAGCTTGCTTAGCGACCTTTGTTAAAAGTGATTGATCTGCAAAAGGTCCTTTTTTAAGTGAACGTGCCATATGCTTCCTCCTTATCCGTTTCTACGTCTGATGATTAAACCACTAGACGACTTTTTCTTATCACGAGTTCTAATACCACGTGCTTTTTTACCCCAAGGGGTCATTGGTTGTTTTCTACCAACTGGTTGTTTACCTTCACCACCACCGTGTGGATGGTCGTTTGGATTCATGACTGAACCACGAACTGTTGGTCTAGTCCCTAGATGACGGGTTCTTCCTGCTTTACCGATTCTTACCAATTCATGTGACTCATTGCCGACTTCACCAATGGTTGCACGGCAAGTACCTAAAATCTTACGAACTTCACCAGATTGTAGGCGCACTAAGACATATTTATCTTCACGACCTAAAATTTGTACTGAAGTTCCAGCAGATCTAGCAATTTGTCCGCCACGTCCTGGAGAAAGTTCAACATTGTGTACAACCGTACCGACTGGAATGCTGACAATCGGTAACGCATTACCGACTTTAATATCTGAACCTGCGCCAGATACGATTTCAAGTCCAACGGTTAAACCTTTTGGTGCCAAGATATATCTCTTTTCACCATCTAAATAATTAATTAATGCAATATTTGCTGTTCTATTTGGATCATACTCAATTGAAGCAACACGTCCTGGGACATTTTCCTTGTCGCGCTTAAAGTCAATGACACGATACTTACGTTTCGCTCCACCACCGATATGTCTAACCGTCAATTTACCTTGATTGTTACGACCTCCGGTTTTACTGATTGGCGCAAGCAGTGACTTTTCAGGAGTAGTTGATGTAATTTCATCAAATGTGAGAACGCTCATATTACGACGACCGTTGGTCGTTCTTTTATAAATTTTAACTGCCATAAGTTAATTCTCCTATATCTTTCACTTAGTGATTAAACTGCGAACGCAGCAATCTTTTGTCCTTCTTTAAGCTGAACAATCGCTTTTTTATATCCAGGCTTAAGTCCTTCGTATTTACCGACCTTTTTAGCCTTTGGTAATACATTAATGGTATGAACCTTAATAACATCCACTTCAAATACTGCCTCTACTGCTTTTTTAATTTCAATTTTATTTGCAGTTTTTGGCACCTTAAATGTGTATCTATTTGCTGATTCAACTAATTTCATAGAGTGTTCAGTAATAATTGGCGCACGTAATAGTTCATAATATTTTGTTTCAACTTTTTTAGCCATTATCCTAATACCTCCTCATAGTATTTCACTGCATCAGCTGTCAATACTAAATTATTAAACTTAAGGATTTCATAAACTGAAGCTTGTGATACTTCTCTTAATTGTGCAGTAGGTAAATTAGATGAAGCGAATAATAAATTCTCTTCTAAACTACCTGTTAGCACTAAAGTTTTGCCAGTTAAGTTTAAGTTGTTAAGAATTTCAATGAACAGCTTTGTTTTTGGTTGTTCCAAACTTAAACTGTCAACTAAAACCAATTGATTTGAAAGTACATGATGTGACAACGCACTCTTTAATGCCAATTGTTTAACTTTTTGATTGACTTTCACCGCATAACTTCTTGGTATTGGTCCGAACACCACACCACCACCACGCCATTGCGGCGAACGGATGGAACCGTGTCTTGCTCTACCTGTACCTTTTTGTCTCCATGGTTTTCTTCCACCACCAGCGACTTCGGCACGTGTTTTTGTCTTATGTGTTCCTTGTCTTAATGCAGCACGTTGCGCATTAACGACATCATAAATAACTTGTTGATTTGGTGTAATCCCGAAGATTGCATCATTTAAAGCAACTTCAGAGACTTTTTTACCAGACTGATTGAATACATTTAATGTTGGCATAATAATTTCCCTTAGTTACCTTTCTTTATTGCTGACTTAACGATTACATAACCTTTTTTAGGTCCCGGAACTGATCCAGAGATTAATAGTAATTCTCTTTCAACATCAACTGCGACAACTTTTAAGTTTTGTACAGTGACTGTTTCAGCACCCATATGTCCAGGTAAGTTCTTACCTTTCATATTTCCTTTGGTTGCACCCATTGATCCCGGAGCTCTATGATACATAGATCCATGCGACATCGGTCCTCTAGTTTGATTATGTCTTTTAATTGCACCGGCAAAACCTTTACCTTTTGAGGTTCCAGTTACGTCGATGTCTTCACCTGCTTGGAACATTTCAGCTTTGAGTGCTGTTCCAATCTCTAATGCTGCTAACTCGTTTTTAAGCACTTCAAATCTGATTTCTTTAACGAAGCGCTTAGGTGCTGTATTAGCTTTTTTCACGTGCCCTAATTCAGGCTTGTTACTTAATTTGTCACGTTTTGATTCGAAGCCGACTTGTGTTGCAACATAACCGTCTGTTTCGACAGTCTTTTGTTGGAGCACAACATTACCTTCAACATCAACCACAGTGACTGGAATTAATACGCCGTTTTCATCGAAAACTTGTGTCATTCCAATTTTCTTACCTAAGATTCCTTTGGCCATTGTCTTTCCTCTTTCTTATATTTTTTGACCGATAAACATCGATTACTTCTTAAGGACGATGTCAATACCTGATGGTAAATCAATTCTCATCAACGCATCGATTGTTTTTGAGTTCGGTTCTAAGATTTGAATTAATCTCTTATGTGTTCTTCTTTCGAATTGCTCACGTGAATCTTTGTTGACGTGAGGACTTCTTAAGATCGTAAAGATTTCTTTTCTTGTTGGTAACGGAATTGGACCTTGGATAATTGCTCCTGTCTTTTCAACGCTTTCAACAATCTTCTTAGCAGCCTGATCAATTAATCTGTGATCGTATGCTTTCAAACTGATTTTGATAATTTCTTTTGCCATTGTAATTCTCCTTTCGCCTATAATCCTTGCATAGACTAACTCCCTGGAAAAACCCAAAACACCGACAACGGCTATCCGTGTATCAATAACCTCCCAGATCAACGCTTAACTTGTATGTACGCAAGCCTTCTTATTATATAAAAAAAGGTTTTTGAATGCAACCCCTTTTTTCATGTTTTTATTCAAAAATGTTGCTTTAATATAATTACTCTTTAAATTTCGAGTATTTACCTCTAGATTCATTGTGTTTTTGAATGATTTCCTCATATGTCTTAAAATGTCGGTAATTTACCACGAATCTTCTAAATCCTCTGGTCACTAATTTACAAAAATAACTTTGGTGATGAATACTGGCTCCAGTCAAATATGTATCCTTTGATTTGATCTTTAACCTTTGACCAATCCATGATAATTCCTTCGTGAAAAATTCTACCTTATCGTCCTTTTCACAAATCTCTTCAAACAGTCTTTCAATGTTAATCAATGCGAAATCATATTTCTTATAGTAATCAATAAACTCAAAAGTGGTTTCGGTTTCAATGTTTAATCCAATTTTCATATGCCTGTTGTATTGTTTTTGGATCAACTCTTTGATTTGATGTTTTAACATTTTGAATTGCTTGTCGCATGCAACTGATGGAATTGATATCTTCAGCTTTTCATGATGTTCTACAAAAATGCTTTCTATTTCGTTGCTGTACATTTCATAGTGCTTGGCAATTTGTGCTTCATCAATCATAAAATCATCATTTATTTGATGATACGCATTTAAGATATCTATTCTTGGTAGTGACACAATAATCTCCGTATTTGGATACGCTTCGTAAAGCGTTCTGTAAAAATCTTCTCTTTCTTTTTGCAGAATTAAACCTTCCGAATCTAAATACGATTTTTCTGGTTCAACCAAAATAAAGTCCGGTTGATGAAACCTGGATTGCTGAATCATTTTTTCGCTATGAATTTCTAACCCTAATTGAAAATTTCCCTTTTCATTTTGCTTACTATCGGCATGATTTTCTATGTTGCAGTAGCTACTACCAATTGTATGCTGGCATAAATCAATATGGTATGTATTTCCCTCAATTAAATCTTCATCCGATATGATGAAAGGAATGTTTTTATGTGCAAGTCCTTCCATAAAAATATAGTTCGGTTTTTCATCAAATAAAACGGTCTTTACATTATCACTTAAACCAATGATAATGTATAGGTTCGGTTGCTTAATTTTTAGTATGAAATCGCCTGTTTTAGGGAAATTCATCAATAAAACCTTTGCTTCAATTTTAGCGCATATTCTTTCGATGAGGGATTCAATACATTCGACATTGGGATTCCTCATATACATTTCTTTTTTGCATTCTTTTAGAATATTTTGAATCGATTCTAACTGATAAATATCCTTCAATACTATATTATAGAAATCCTCTAAACAATTGTTCAACGCATAAAGATCGTTTGAACTTTTTATCGGCAGGTATCCTTGTTGATATCTGTTCATCATTGTGTTTCTTTCCTCTTCAATGATTGACTCTATGAGATGGATAATTCTAAATCTTTCCTCCTGTTTGATGACATGTAAAATACGCGTATCAAGTTCTCGGTATTCACCAGATACGATGCTTAAATCTTTTATATTGTGCATATAAATGCCCCTTTTGCGTTGTCTATTATTTGATTATACACATGTATCAAACAATAAGCAAAAAAAATAAGAAAATTTATGAAAAATTCTCTTATTTTATCCTAATACTTTTCTTTGAAATACTTCGTAATATTTTCCAGTGACTTCATTAAAACTTCATCTTTATCTAGCTCTAAATCCTTGAATACTGCATCAATCATCTCATCATGAAACTCGTCATGTATTTTTAAGACCTCAAGTGCATGATCGTTTAGATTTAAATAAACCTTTCGTCGATCCTTTTCATCAGAATATCGGTAGACGTATTTTTTTCTGACTAGAATATTGATTGATGTTGTCAGCGTCCCTAAAGTGATACGCAGTCTTTTAGCTACTTCTCCCATTGTCGGAACTTCAGTATTTCTAATCGCCTCTAAAACATGAACTTCTGTCATTGACAGGTTCACGCCACGTGCTTTTAACGTACTTTCTTCAATACTTAAAATATGGTTGAAGACATCAACCAACAACATATTGATGATTTCTTTAGAAGATGCCATTTAAATCCCCCTACTAAAATTCACAATAACCTAATCCTAAAGTTCCCGGTCCTGCGTGTGCACCAACAACTGGTGTCAATGGATATAGATTAACTTTTGCCCCAGGTCTTAAAGTTTCTATTTCTTTCTTAAAACTTTCTGCCTTGTCTAGATTGGTTGTATAGGCAATAAAGTACTCAACGTTCTTGCCTTCTGTTTCATTTAAGATGATTTCTAAAATTCTGCTTTGTGCCTTGGTTGTTGTACGAATCTTTTCAAAAGGTTTTAAAGATCCGTCTTCCATGATTTTTAATATCGGTTTGATTTTCAAAAGTGTTCCCAGTAATCCTGCAACACCTGACAATCTGCCGTTTTTAACCAAATACTTTAGCGTATCTACTAATACGTAAATTTTCACTCTTTCTCTTAATGCTTCAAGCTCTTTAACAATATCCTTTAATTCCGTTCCTTTTTTAACAAGGTCTAGTGCACGCTGTGCCAATACTGCCTCGCCGTAAGAAACGCTTTTCGCATCTAATACTTCAACTTGAATGCCAGATACTAAATCTTTAGCAAGAATTGCTCCTTGATAGGTACCACTTAATTTTGATGAGATTGTAATGACTAGCAATTCATCATAACCCTCTTGTTTGACCTTTTCGTATAATTCTGCGAACTGGCCAGTTGATACTTGAGACGTATGAATGTCAGCATTTGGTTTAGCTAACATCATTTGATAAAAATCGTCTGCCTTTATTTCTTGATAATCGACATACTCTTTTCCATCAAAAGAAACGGTTAATCTCGCTGTTTTAACTTGATCCTTTTCCTTTAGATAGTCAATGCCTGATGTCGAACTTATTGCAATTGCAATCTTTTTCATTTGAACCCTCCTCTTAAAATAGTTTGATTATCAAAATATTATATTTTTAGTGTATCATATATTCATTTTTTTTCATACCTTAAAAACAACCATACATTTTGTGATTCGCTTTTGCGTTGTATTGTTTTTGTCAACCTACATTGATTGCCAGTTACCCAATATCCTGCAACCAACTTAAATCAGTAATTTGCGACTACGATAAATATAGTCACAAATTACTTATTTTATCAATTCCAACGAGAAGTGAGGATTCTCTTCATTCACACGTGATGTCTCTTTTAATATCAGTAAAGCAAAATCCTGTGCACTAGATGCGTTATATGCTTCATTGCTAGTTTTAACCACCCATCAAAATCATATGTTGGAAATTGCAAAAGAACAGGGTGACTTTTTAGACTCCTATAAAATCTTTAAAGGCACAAGGAAACAACTCGCAGCAATCGATCCTGATTTAATAGAAAAATTTAATGTTTGCTTAAAAGTAATGTCTCATTTTAATTTAGATTTTTTTAATTAAAAAATAGCAACCACTTACAATGGATGACGTGTTCTCGATGATTGAAACCGTTTGACATCGCTATGATTTATTTAAAAGATTCTCTAAATAATACAAGATTAACGCTTGTGTACCTTTATCGCCGTAGTTATGATCAACAAGCGTTTGGACCATATCTCTAACTTTGATTGTTACAGGTAAATTGCCGTCAGATGATTCAATGGCTAAATTCAAATCCTTAAGAAAATGTTTAATATAAAATCCTGGTTCAAAATCCTTATTGATAATTCTTAGTGCATTGGTAGCTACTTGATGACTTGCAGCACTGCCACCAGATAGAATCTGATGCAATAAATGAAGATCTAAATTGTGGTTAATCGCGTAGTAAAGACTTTCAACAACACCAACCAGTGTGCCAGTGATGGCGATTTGATTAGCCAGTTTTGCATATTGTCCGTTACCTGCTTTGCCTATATAAGTTATTGTTTTGCCGAATGCTTCAAAGAGTGGTAAAACTTGATTAAAGATTTCTTCTTTACCGCCAACCATGATTGACAGCACACCATTTTTTGCACCAACATCGCCACCAGTAACCGGTGCATCTAAAAGATTGAATCCTAGTGCCAACCCTTCTTCATATAATCTTTTAGCAAGATCAGGTGACGATGTAGTCATATCAACAATCGTTGTTCCCTTTTTGGCATGCTTGAAAACTTCATGAATGACTTCATCCACATCTTTAGGGTAACCCACAATACTAAAAACAACATCTGCATCCTTTACTGTCTCTTCAATCGTTTTAAATGCTTTTACTTTGGGTTCTAGTTTTTCAGCTTTTTCAAATGTTCGGTTATAAGCAGAAACATCATAGCCTTGATCTGCTAAATGCAGTGCCATTGGTCCACCCATAATCCCTGTGCCAATCCATGCAACCTTTAACTTCTGTTTCATCATCTTCTACCGGATTGTCTAATTTCAGCACCAAAAGGAATGAGAGCGACTTGTGCCAGTTTAAACCACTGTAATCCAAATGGTATACCGATGATCGTGACGCATAATAGAACACCAACAATCAAATGACCGATTGCCATTTCCCAACCTAAAAATATTAACCATAATATATTAAGAATTGGATGCTTAGAAAAATTAATAACGACTTCATCGCCAAATGGTGTCAACATCAGTCTTGCAAGTTTGAAAAACTGCAATCCAATTGGAATACCCACGATTGTAATTGAACATAGTAAACCAACAATAAACCATGCAACTGCTGCAAAAAAGCCACCGAAGATTAACCAAATGATATTTAACAATATGTTCATACTACACCTCCTTATAAGTTATTATAACATAATAAAAATCAGCCGATTCAAAGTATATCGCTTGAACAATCGACTTATAAGATTGTTTTGATTTGATTTTCATTACTGCATAATTTTCTATATTGCGATTGCTTGTTTTGTAAATAGAATGCATATTTTTTGTTAAATATTTATCCTAGTAAGATTCTTACAACTTCCATGATGCCTTTACTTTGAACTGTTCGGAATTTCCGAATAATTGCTTTCTCATTAAATAAATGCAAACTGGCCAAATGCCCAAACATAAAGTACCATATATGCACCAAATCGTTCCCAAAACAAGTACCAATCCGTCACATCATCAATTGAAGCCTGCTTTAACTTGAATAGAAACAAAAACTTAATGCCGAGTTCTTGATTGAACCAGGATAGAATAGTGTGACGATACTACAACTGACAAAGACAATTAATGCGACTACATATAAAACAATTTGCCATAATCTATTCATTTTTTATTTACCTCAACTCTATTATAAAGTAATCTAATAAAAAAATAAAAGGATATCATAATATCCTTTTTAACTGTGAAATGGTGGCTCCGGACGGAATTGAACCGCCGACACGAGGCTCTTCAGGCCACTGCTCTACCGACTGAGCTACAGAGCCAATATGGCGGTCCGGACGGGATTTGAACCCGCGATCTCCTGCGTGACAGGCAGGCATGTTAACCCCTACACCACCGGACCATAAATTGGTTGCGGGAAATGGATTTGAACCATTGACCTTCGGGTTATGAGCCCGACGAGCTACCAGACTGCTCTATCCCGCGATGTAATATATATTATATCATTGATTCAGTTGTTTATGGCGGAGGAAGAGGGATTTGAACCCCCGCGGCTTTTACACCCTGTCGGTTTTCAAGACCGATCCCTTCAGCCTCTTGGGTATTCCTCCATATGATCGATTATGTTACTGGTGGACCCGGTTGGACTCGAACCAACGACCGACCGGTTATGAGCCGGTAGCTCTAACCAACTGAGCTACGGGTCCATCTGGTAGCGGCGGGGGGACTTGAACCCTCGACCTCACGGGTATGAACCGTACGCTCTAGCCAGCTGAGCTACACCGCCAT
>CAZIZJ010000031.1:0-11489 GCA_964543675.1 uncultured Acholeplasma sp.
AGAGCAATCAGTATCTTACTGTATCGGCAGGAAGTTGGTAGTTTTAAGAGTTTGGAAGAATTATTGAAGGTAAAGGGTATTGGAGAAGTCACCTTCGGTCGTATCAAGAACTATTTTTTACTTTGATCACTTTCATTACTATGCATTCATCTTACTGCTTGTCTTACTAAGTATTCATTTTTGGTATGTCTCAATTCTTTTGGTCTGCTTTCTGTATTTTTTAAGAAAAACGATTAATTATTTGATTGTCGTTCCCATCATTCTGATTTACTTGTTGTCCTTTGGTTATTATCAGAATCAAGCAACAACGATTGACCAAGAGGTTTTCATCATTGATAAGGAAAGTTTCAACAATTATTATCAATATACGATATTGGTAAATCTGAAGCAGTATCACTTGACGATTCGACAGAACTACAATGTTGGTGATATCATCCATTTAAATGGTGAGATTGAGCAGTACAGAAGACAAACCGTACCTGGAGGATTTGATAGTTATCATTACCATCTAGGCAATCATATACTGGGTAAAGTCATTGTTTCAAAGGTCAGTGATGTCATGCGCCATGAATTTATAGATATCAGGTCAATCGATAACCCACTGATCTTACTATTAAAGGATGTCAATTTAATTGACATTGAAGGCATTGGATTTTTATTTTCGTTATCATCGATTCATTTATCAATGCTTATCTTTTTATTGTTTAAACTGTTTTATTATTTGGATATCAAGAATAAACAAAAGCATTTATACGTAACGCTCATTTTGATGGTTTGTTATTTCATTGGGTTAAGTGTTTTATTGTTAAGGCTGTTTTTTATCCATTTGATGCATTACTTGAACCATTGTTTCGATTTATCGTTAAGCAGACTGGATATGGAATCACTGACCTTCATCCTGATGTTACTGATTTTTCCGTTATACGTTTATAACCAGACCTTTATTTTGATGTATCTGATCATCTTTTTTAATCAGCTGAAGGTCACAAAGAACAAAATCGCTGAAACAGTTTTAGTACCGATGATTTTAATTCCCTTTTTAGTGATCTGGCAAAACCATGTTAATTTGCTGCTAATGTTTTTAATACCGGTATTTTCAAGTGTATTGAAGCATACCTTTGTACCAACGGTGATGCTATCAACAATTATTCCTTTTCTAAACTTGATTGACTACATGAGAACTTTCTTTACCGGTCTCATTGATTTTGTCAATCAGTATACGTTCAAACTTTATTTGCCACAAGTAAATGGTATATGGCTGGTCGTTTACTTTGTCTTAATCATCTATATATTTAGTGCAGCAAATTTCAAGTCTTTTACAAAAAGAAGCATCAGTTATCTTTGTTTGATTGTTATTGGCATCGTTTGTACATTAAGACTAACAAGTGATCAAGTCATCTTCTTAGATGTTGGTCAAGGAGATAGTGCTGTTATCTTCAAAAACAATCAAGTCATCGTTGTTGATGCATTTCAAGGCGTAGCTCGATATTTAGAGCACATGTATGTAAGAACCATCGATTATTTGATTTTAACCCATAGCGATAATGACCATATGAAAGAAGCGTCTTATTTGCTGAAGCATTTTAACGTGAAACATTTGGTACTAAGCGACTATCAAGACTATGGCATTATCAATCAGTCAGTCATGCGCATTGGTTCCAACAATTTACCAGTGATTGAAGATATTGGCATGACTTTCTTGAGTCCTGCTAAAAACTATCACAATGATAATGACAACTCTATCGTTTTTATGATTGAAATCAATGGGCTCAGTTACTTGTTTACCGGAGATATCGGCGTACCGGTTGAAAATGATTTGATTGACATATATGGAGAAACATTAAAAAGCGATGTCTTAAAAGTGCCTCATCATGGTTCAATTACTTCAAGTGCCAGTGAATTCTTAAATACCGTAAGACCACAAATAGCCGTCATTAGTGTAGGTCATCGTAATATTTATCGGTTGCCACATGATGAAATCATCAAGAGGTATCACTTATTGGGTATCAAAGTATATCTGACAAGTGAAACTGGCAGTCTCTTAATTGAGGCAAACAAATATACGATTTTTCCTCCTTAGATTGGAGGATAAATCATCAAATTTACATCAAAAACATGTATAATAGTGTTAAGGAAGGATACCTATGGAACCAGTTTATTTATTATTAGGACAGTCAGTCTTTTTAATTAAAAAGCACATTAAAACATATCAGTTATCAGCAGGTGTTGATCCATTTAACATTATTACTTTGGATGCCAATGAAACTGAAATCGATGATATTGTTCAAGAACTGAATACAGTTTCTTTGTTTGGCGATTTAAAGATGATTATTGTTGAAAACATTGATGGATTCACGAGGTATGACCAAGAACAGCTAGAGCCACTGATCAAGTATTTAGAAAAACCGAGTCAAGATGTTATCATTATTTTTTCTGCAGAAACATTACCTAAAGACCATCTCTTATCTAGCGTTTTAGAGAAATATGCATATATTGAAAATGTAAAATCATTAGAGGGATCAGCATTACCGATTTATGTCAAAAAGGCATTTGATGAGGATGGCTACATCATTGATGGCAGAACGGTTCAAATCTTGATTGACCGAGCTGGCACCGACATGTTTTCACTCCATCAAGAGATTGACAAACTAAAGGCGTTTGCAGTCGACTCAAAAACAATTAGTACCCTTGATGTTGAATCGCTGGTACCCAGAAGTTTAGAAGATAACATATTTGCCTTCTCAAGTGCTTACTTGAGGGGAGACACCAAAATGTATATGCAAATATATGACGATCTATTAGGTTCTAAAATGCAATCCAGTACACTGCTGACACATTTATTCAAAACAGTTAACTTGATTCTGCAGGCACAGAATTTATTGAAACAGGGCTACAGTCAGGAATCAATTGCCAATTATTTAAGTATTTCTAGTGGTCAAGCATATTACGTTGTCAAAGAAGCGAAGGTACAAAAAAGAAATCGATTAGAAAAACTAGTAAAGGATTTAGCAAAACTTGATGTTTCAATCAAAACCGGCATGCAGGATGATAAGTTGGGCTTTGAGTTATTGTTATTGGGGAATTTAAGATGAATTTAAAATACGATAAGATTTTAGTATTTGATTTTGAAACAACTGGGTTGACACCGATTAAAGATCGTATCATTGAAGTTGGTGCTGTTTTGCTGGAAAAAGGCAATTCTGGCTACGAAATAAAAAAAGAAATTAATTTACTAATTTCTCAGGACGAACCAATTTCTGATTTTATTACCAATTTAACGGGCATTACCAATGAAATGCTTGCCAAAGATGGCGTTGATGAAGCAGTCGCGTTTAATGAACTGCATACGCTAATTGATGAAGATACGTTGCTTGTTGCCTATAATCTGGCTTTTGACATTGGCTTTTTATTGAAGCTTTACCAAAAGTATGTAGCTAGAAGCTATGCAATTCCCAATGATATTTTAGACTGTATGGCAGTTTATAAAGACAGATATCCTTATCCGCATAAATTGGTTGATGCCGTGACTGCATTTGAATTGACCAATCAAAATGCCCATAGAGCGTCAGACGATGCACTAGCAACCTTTAAGGTTTTAACCAAGTTAGCTGAACAACAAAACAATTTAGCTGCCTATATTAATGTTTTAGGATTCAATCCAAAATATGGTGCACCAGATACTTACTTTTTCAAAAATCGTATAAAAACAGTCCCTCAAGGCATGAAGGGAATGAGAGAAATAGAAAAAGCCCAATAAAAAACACCATTTCAGGTGTCTATTATAAGGCGTTTACTAAGTTTGCTAACGCCGCTTTATGACGAGCAACAAAGTTTTTGTGGAAAATTCCTTTTGTTTGTCCCTTATCTAGCTTCTTATGAGCGGTAGACAATAAAGACAATGCTTTTTCCTTATCCTTTGCAGTAACAGCTGCTTGAACTGCTTTAACTGCTGTTTTGTACGAAGACTTTAATGCAACGTTTGCTTGATGACGTTTTTCATTCGTTTTATTTCGTTTAATTTGAGATTTAATATTAGCCACAAATTCACCTCCTAAATAAGCACAATCCATTTTATCAAATACCACTTCAAAATGCAATAAGAAATAGTCAAATATGATAAAATAAAATAGATAGGATGATTTCATGACAACAGCCAATAAGTTAACAATATTTCGTGTTATTTTAATCCCAGTAATGATTGGCGTCTTATATATTGATGCACTAGTCATTCAAACGAGTTTTTTGAATATGAATGTGCAGCAAATTATTTTTGGTGCATTGTTTGTTGTTGCGAGTTTAACCGATTTGCTAGATGGCTATGTGGCTAGAAAATATAATCAGATTACGACCTTCGGCAAGTTTCTTGACCCGATCGCCGATAAGATATTGGTTTTTGCAGCACTCTTTTATTTAATGCTCAATTTTGAGTCTAGAGTGCCGCTTTGGTCAGTGATGATCATTATTGTGCGTGAATTCTTAGTGACTGGTGTTAGACTGCTTGCTGTTGAAAAAGGACATGTGATTGCAGCTTCTAATCTTGGCAAATATAAAACAGCTTCAACGATGGTAGCCATCATCATTATGTTATTCAATGATTTTGGTTTAACGATGATTGATCCAAACTTTGTGTGGCTAGGTAATATCGTTTATTATATCGCAGTATTCTTCACGATTTATTCTGGCATTGACTATTTGCTTAAAAACAAGCAAGTCATTCTAGAAAGCATTTAAAATTTTTTAAAAACATTTTACGTACGATAGTATAGGAGGAATTATTTCATTTATGAGTGATAACAAAAGACAACAGGCATTAGAACTTGCCTTAAAACAAATAGAAAAACAATTTGGTAAAGGTTCCATCATGAAATTAGGCGATGAAGGTGATCATTCAATTGACGTGATTCCAACCGGCTCATTAGCACTCGATATTGCTTTAGGCATTGGTGGCTACCCAAGAGGCAGAATCATTGAGATATATGGTCCTGAATCCAGTGGTAAGACGACATTGACACTCCATGCAATGGCAAGCGCTCAAAGACATGGTGGCACAGTCGCTTTTATTGATGCAGAGCATGCACTTGACCCAACCTATGCCAAGGCATTAGGTGTTGACATCAATAACTTGATTTTATCGCAGCCAGATACTGGTGAACAAGGACTAGATATTGCAGAGGCACTGATTAGAAGTGGATCGATTGACATGGTAGTTGTCGACTCAGTTGCAGCACTTGTTCCTGAACAAGAAATCGCTGGTGACATGTCTGCCAATCACGTCGGACTTCAAGCAAGAATGATGAGTCAAGCGATGCGTAAATTATCAGGTGTCATTTCTAAAACCAATGTGGTTGCTATTTTCATTAATCAAATTAGAGAAAAAGTGGGCATCATGTTCGGTAATCCGGAAACAACACCAGGTGGTAGAGCATTGAAATTCTTCTCTTCAGTTCGTTTGGAAATCAGAAGAAGCGAAGCGATTAAAGTCGGTAATGATTTAGTTGGTATTCGTTCAAACGTCAAAGTTGTTAAGTCAAAGGTTGCACCACCATTAAAAGTTGCAGGCATTGATATTCTTTATGGCACAGGAATCTCTAGAAGCGGCGAAATACTGGATCTAGCAACCGATTTGGACTTCGTCAACAAGAGTGGTGCATGGTATAACATCGGTGAGGAAAAATTAGGTCAAGGTAGAGAAAATGCGCGAATTTACCTAGAATCCAAACCAGAAATGTTAAACGAATTAGAACAAAAAATTCTTGCACATTACAATGTCAAAAAGACAAATGTGTAAAAGGTAAGACAATTGTTAAATTGGGAGATTTTAATCTCCCTTTTTTGTTGGTTTGGCATTATAATATTTAGTAAGAAGTATATTCGGAGATATCATGTTAAACATCTTACGAAAAATTAGTTGGTTCATTAAACAAGAGTGGAAGAGTTATTTATTAATGCTCGTCTTTTTAATCTTGATTGCTGTTCTATCGCTGGCGCCAGCCTATGTTTTAGGGATATCGATTGATTTTATTGTTGGCAAGAGTTTAACCTTTGAGTCATTGATGTTTGTTTTAGGTGCGCTCATCTTGATTCCGTTGTGCCGTTACTTATCATCATTCATCTATAACTATACAGTCAATAAAACATCTCAAAAATTAGCATATATATTTAGAAAAAACTATTTGCAGAAACTCTTTTTAATGGATGCAGAGTTTTATGAGAAATATCAAAAAGGCGATTTGATTTCAAGAGCAACCGCTGACCTTGATATGATTACTTTGGCTGCAACATCGATGCTAGAAGGAATCGTCTTTAATGTTGGCATGATTATTTTTGCAACCCTTGTCATGTCAATCACCATTTCTTGGCAGTTGACGTTGATTGCAGTAACCATTATGCCAGTCGGATTAACCATTCTTAACATTATTCGGATGAAAAAACGCGAATACGTTAAAAAGCATCGGGTCATTTATGCAGCGATGACAGAAAAGATCTTGGAATCGGTTGAAGGTCAAAAAACTATTAGAGCATACATTCAAGAAGAAAATGACTTGAAGGCACAATATGCAGCGATTGATAAGGATATTGAATCATGGCGCTATATTGTCAATTATGAGAATCGTCTAAATCCGCTTTTTGAAATGATTTTTGGTATTTCATATATCTTGGCATTTGTCTTTGGTACGTTATTTATTATGAATCAGCAAATGACGGTTGGACAACTGGTTATTTTTGTTTCATATATTGGCATCTTATATGGACCAATCATTTCAATTTCTGGTGTCTTTCAACAAATCAATAATGCAACAGTAGCTGTTGACAGATATGATGAAATCATGAAAACCATACCAGTTGTTGATAATGAGTCGTTACCAGAAAACATTCTTACTTTTTCAACCATTGAATTCAAGGATGTCACCTTTAAGTATCCTTTTGATCAATCATCAACCATTAACAATATTAACTTAACCATTCATAATGGACAAACGATTGGTGTTGTTGGACCAACTGGCAGTGGTAAATCAACCTTGATTAGACAACTGTTAAGAGAATTTAATGTGACATCAGGCAATATTTATATTGACGGAAAAAACATTAGAAAGTATAAGATTGCCGATATTAGAAATATCGTAGGTTATGTACCACAGTCGCATATGCTCTTTAGAAGAGGCGTTGACGACAATATTTTAATTGGTAATCCGCAAGCAACCATCGACCAATTAAACAAAGCGATCAAAGTCGCTGACTTTGAAAAGGATTTATATTATCTTTCAGATGGTGTACATACCAAGGTTGGTGAAGGTGGCGCTACCTTATCGGGTGGACAAAAACAAAGACTCTCAATCGCTAGAGCCTTAATCCGTGAACCGGAAATCTTGATTTTAGATGATTCTTTATCAGCCGTTGATGCGCATACCGAGGAAAACATTATTGAACAGTTAAAGCAGTATAGACAAAATAAGACGAATATCATTATTGCCCATAGGTTTTCTGCAATCAGAGATGCAGATTTAATTATTGTTATGGAAAAAGGCAGAATTACTGACCAAGGCACTCATGAAGAATTAACCAAAAAAGATGGTTGGTATAAAGATCAATACATTAAGCAAATGAGTATGAAGTAGGATATTATGAAACAGATTAAGAAAGTATGGCGCTATATTAGCCGATATAAGAAATTATTAATCGTATCTGTCATTTGTATGTTAATTGTTCAGGCACTTGGTTTAGCAGCACCTTTGATTGTAAAAGCAATCCTAGATGACCAATTGGTCGGTATTACGAGACCTTGGTATGAAACCAGTGATACAAATGGCGTATCATTTAATGGCAACTATTACCGACAAGATGCATCAAGTGATGACATTTTGACGATTGTCATTATTAATGGTAAGTATTTAGCGATTGAGGGACCAATTGAAATTGGTCATCAATCACTTGATGGTGATACTTTACTTGTTGAATCATTTGATGGTTCGGTTTTTAGCTATCAAACGGTTGCCTTAAATGGTAACGAGGTAATGGCTTTTTATACGCCATTTATCGAACCTATCGTTATTTTGCTGGTTTTACTTTGTGCTAGATTTATCTTGCATATCCTATTTTTGTTCATTCAACGGATTTCAACAGCATATATTACGGTTAATGTCGTTAGAGACGCTAGAAAAGATGCAGTCTCTGCCCTTCAAAGAATGCCGATGACCTATTTTGAATTTGAACCGGCAGGGAAGGTTGCTAACCGTATTATTGCTGATGTCGGTGGCATGATCAACTTATTTTCAACACTCATGAATTTATTGTTAAATGCGACATTATCAGTGATCTTTGCCTATATCGGTATGTTTTATTTGGATGCCAATCTAGCCATCCTAACATTCTTGGTGTTCCCAATCATTTATGTATGGCTTAAAATATTCGTCAGTCATTTAAATAGTATTGCTGTTAAAGTGTCAGAAGCATCATCGATGATTACAGCCAAACTTAATGAAATCATCAATGGTGTCAATATCCTGCAAATCTTTAACTATCAAGAAGAAACAGAAAAAGAATTCAACATCATTTCAAATGAATACAGAAGAGAGCAGCTGAAGGAACAAAGACTGCATCTGACGATTGGCTGGAATTTAATTCGTTTGGTCGGATTTTTGGTGACTGCATTTGTTATTGCATACTTTGGTTTCCAAAGTTTAACCATTAGTGGCTTCATAATTACGGCTGGAACCATTTATGCCTATAACGATTATTTATCGAGATTAGTGGAACCAGTTTCAACCTTGTTTAGAGAATTTGGAAATCTGCAAATGGCACTGGTTAGAACCGACCGTATCTTTACGATTATTGATGCAGAACAAGAAGATGGTTCATTTGAACCGATGACAAGATTCAAAGGCGATATTAAATTTGATAACGTTTGGTTTTCATATAAAAAGGACAAGCCAGTATTATTAGGTGTCAATTTAGATATCAAACAAGGGACGATGGTCGGTATTGTTGGACATACGGGCAGTGGTAAATCAACGATGATGAACTTATTGCTTAGATTCTATGACTTCAAAGCAGATGATTTAGGAACCATTTATGTTGATGACATGGAGATTACCAAATACGCTAAAAGAACATATCGTCAACATATTGGCATCATTTTACAAGACCCAATGATTTATGAAGGAACGATTGCCAGCAATATTCGCTTTGGTACCAATGCAACAGACCAAAAAATTGAAGAGATCATTAGAGAAATTGGTGGTTCCAACATGATTGATAAACTGCCAAATGGTATCCATCAAGCCGTATTTCGTGGTGGTGGCAACCTATCTGTTGGTGAAAAGCAATTGATTAGTTTTGCTAGAGCAGTTGTCCATAATCCATCGATTCTCATCATGGATGAGGCAACAGCTAATATTGATACCGAAACAGAAAATCTAATTCAAAGTGCTTTAAACAAAGTCAAAGAAGGCAGAACAACGATTGTTATTGCCCATAGACTATCAACGATTAAGCATGCCAATAAGATTGTTGTCTTAGAAAACGGCGTAAAAGTCGAAGAAGGCACACACGAAGAACTCTTGGTTCACGATAAACAGTATGCGGGTATTTATAGGTCACAAATAAAAACAATCAATAATGAAATATAAAAAAGTGGCTGTGAAAGCCACTTTTCTATGCATTCGCATCAATAACTGTTGAAGGTGTTAAACCAACGAGGTTGGTCTTAAAGTAGTGTGTTCGTGTTTCCTGTTGTCCCATTGAGATTGCGATTTGATAAGTAATCTTGACATAAAGGTATGGTCTTTCTACTGTAACAAACCATAATGGTGAAACCGGAAGTATCTTATTAAAAGTGACAGGTTGAACTGAACCATAGTTGAGACCTGTTGAAACATTTCTTGGCTGTGATTTTGCATCAATCCACTCGGTTTGCAAAATCAAGGTTGCAGATATGGCACTAACTGTCTTATTCGGTTTTGCTTCATACTTTACTCTGAAACTGTAACTACCAGGATCATCTGTAAACTCTGGTATAACAATTGATACCAGTTTAATTTTATAGATTAGCTCGTCTGTTTCTAAATTGATTTCTTCGTGATTGGTATTTTCTTCAATGGTGATATAGGTAGACTCAAAATCAGAGATAGTATCTTCACCAAAAACAACCGACTGATACTTGAGGTAATCACCGAGATAGAGAGCAACTATAAATGCTAAAGGAACTAAGAAAACAAATAAAAATACAGTAATTAATAAACGGTATTTAAGTAGCCATTTACCGAATTTTGATTGAGGTTCGTGTTTAGGTAACATGATATTCTCCTTTTTTCATCGTCAAATCTAATTATACTATAAAACATTCAAATTTTACCTTTCGATGGGACGTTTTTCATTGACTAAAAGGCAATAAAAAGTTATAATGAAATATGTACTCAAAGTACAAATTAATTTTGATTAAACAAACTTATTAGAAGTTTAAAATTAAATATGGAGGTAAAAGGTATGTTTAACATGTTGTTTGTTGTAGACACATCAGCATTAATTACCTTCATTTTGCTAATCGTCGCTGGGCTAGTATTAGGTGCAGTTATCGGATTTTTCATCCGAGTTGCACAACACGAAAAGAGTTTACGTCTATCTCGTGAGGAAGCTGCCCGTATCATTGAAGACGGAAGAAAAGAAGCTGAAAAAACAAAAAGAGAGCATGTTTTTGAAGCGAAACAAGAAATTTTAGCGTTACGTAAAGAATTTGACAACGATGTGCGTGAAAGACGTCAGGTCGTTATTAATCTCGAGGAAAAGGTATCTCAAAGAGAGATCACTTTAAATAATCGTTCACAGTATCTCGACAAGCGTGAAGAAGGCTTGGATTCTAAAGAACAAAAATTAGACGAACGTAAAGAACAACTTGATAATCAATATAGCAAAGTGGAAGAATTAGTGAAGGAACAGGAAGCAAAACTCGTTTCTGTTTCAGGTTTGTCCAAAGATCAGGCTAAAGACCTGATAATGGCTCAAGTAAGGGATTCTATTTCTAATGAAATCGCGATATTCATTCGTGAAGAAGAAGATAAAGCAAAGAGTACCGTACAAACTAAGAGCAAAGAATTATTATCGCTTGCGATGCAAAAATATGCATCTGAAACAACTTCTGAAAGAACTGTTTCAGTTGTAGAAATTCCTAACGAAGATATGAAAGGTCGTATCATTGGTAAGGAAGGTAGAAACATTAGAACACTCGAAGCTCTCACTGGAGTGGATCTAATTATTGACGATACACCAGAAGCAGTCGTTCTATCCGGATTTGATCCGATTAGAAGAGAAATTGCAAAACGTGCTTTATCAATTCTTGTTCAGGATGGACGTATTCATCCAGGAAGAATTGAAGAAGTCGTTGAACGTGCACGCATGGAAATTGACATGTTCATCAGGGAAGCCGGCGAAGAAGCAGTATTCAAAACTGCCATCGGTAAAGTACATCCTGACATCATCAAATTATTAGGACGTAT
>CAZIZJ010000032.1:0-11393 GCA_964543675.1 uncultured Acholeplasma sp.
GAAATCTTTGGTGTCATTGGTAAAAGTGGTGTTGGTAAGTCAACGCTGCTTAAAATACTTTCCTTACAATTGAAAGCAGACAGTGGTGACTTTCATTTTTTTGGTCATGATGTTGCTAGGTTAAATACCAAAGAAGTCAAAGCACTGATTGAACAAACATCCTACATATACCAAAACTTTTCGCTTCTATATAATAAATCAGTACTTGATAATATTGCATTGCCACTGCTACTTAGAGGCATATCTAGGGAAGAAAGACTTAAAAGAGCACATCAAATGTTGGAATTTGTTGGATTATCACACAAAAGTGATGCCTATCCAATTACATTATCTGGTGGTGAAGCACAACGCATTTCGATTGCTAGAGCATTAGTCACTAATCCTAAGGTTTTGTTTTGTGATGAACCGACCTCTTCTTTAGATGAAGAAACCGCATTTGAGGTACTTAGTTTAATCAAAAAGGTTCATCAAACCTTTAAACCAACAATTGTTTTTGTATCCCATCAAATTCCGGTGATTAAGTATTTATGTGATCGTGTACTGCTGCTTGAAGACGGTAAAGTGAAAAATATCGGTAAGGTACGCAAGATAACTACGCTTGTCAGCAATTATGAACAAGAGTTATGGAGTAAGCCAAATGATTAATATCTTATTAAGTACGCTTGATCAAGCACGACTAACTACAGCCACATTTGAAACATTGTATCTTCTACTATTTAGCGCATTAATATCGATACCACTTGGCACTGTTATTGGTTTTATACTTGCACTATATGGTAAAAACCGGATTTATGAAAATACCTTTGTTGCTTATGTGTTATCAGTCATTGTTAGTATTGTAAGATCCATACCTTTTATCTTGCTGATGGTCATCATCATTCCACTATCATACAACTTGTTTGGTACAAGTATCGGCATTGTACCATCATTGATATCACTTAGTTTAATTGGTGTTGCTACCGTATCAAGACTGGTTGAACAGGCAATTGCTGATATCAATCCTCAGCTTTATGATTTAGCAAAATCAATGGGGGCATCTAAATTCCAACTATTTAGACACTTCATCTTCGTTGAAGCAAGATCTTCGCTCATCTTAGGTTATACATCATCCTTAATTAGTTTACTTGCCTATTCTTCAGTGGTCTATATCATCGGTGGTGGTGGTCTTGGCTATACTGCAATTCAAATTGGTTATTATTCGCCAATCGGTCAAGAATTAATGTGGCTATCAACCATATTAATGATTATCTTAGTTCAAATTGTTCAACTTGCTGGTAACGTACTGGCAAATTATTTAAATAAAAAGAAAAGAGGTTAACAATGAAAAAAATATTCATATTGGTGGTATTCGCATTTGCTGCACTGCTTACTGCATGTACAGACAGCGACGACACCTTAAAAATCGGCATCAATTTCTTCCCGATGCCAGAAATCACAGAATTGATTAAAGATGATTTGGCAGCAGACGGCATTATCCTTGAAACTGTTCAAATGGACTTCAATCTATTGAATGCACCGCTTGCAAATGGTGAAATCGATGGCAATCTGATTCAGCATCAGTACTTTATGCAGTTTTTCAATAATGCAAATGACACTGAACTCGTCATCGCACAACCGGTATATCACTCAATTTTCGCACTTTATTCTGGTGTTTATGATGAAGTCAATGAAATTGAAAATGGTGTTACTGTTTATATTCCAGAAGATGTCGTTAATATTTCTAGAGCACTGCTCTTACTTGAAAGTGCTGGACTAATTACCCTTGCTGAAGGAAAAACGACCAATTCAACATTAGACGATATCGTTTCAAATCCTAAAAATTTAGTGTTTGAACCAAAATCTCTTGGTACAACACCGTTGTTTTATCGAGACAATGGTAAATACTTGGCAGTGATGTATCCAAGTTTTGCAAGATCTGCCATTGGACTAGAAGATGATTCAGAGTTTTTATTTGCAGAAGAGTTAAATGCATTGACAGAAACCTATGCAATTTCTTTTGTTACCAGAGCTGATAATTTAAATGATCCTAAAATTCAGAAGTTCATTGAACATTTAACCAGTGAAAAAGTAAGAACTTGGTTAGAAGAAAACTATGGATGGGCTGCAATTCCGGCATTCTAATATAGAAAAATTATCTCATATGTGATATATTACATATGAGGTATTTTTTTATGGATATTCTAAAAACATTTTTAACCGATTGGCTAACATCATTAAACTTAGGAACAACCCTTGTTGATTTGATTGTCAAAGTACTGATGATTATAACTTGGCTACTCTTAGGTTATATTGGAACTTTTATTGCCAAATTCTTCATTAATCGCTTAAAGAAAAAAGAAAGACAGCTTGTCAAACGACAACGTACAATTGCAGCACTGGTTATATCAATTTCTAAGTATGTATTCTGGTTCATTATCATCATGATGATTTTATTGGAATTAGGTCTTGATTTAGCACCGATACTTGCAAGTGCCGGTATCTTAGGGTTTGCTGTTGGGTTTGGTGCACAAGAACTCATCAAAGACTTGATTTCGGGCTTCTTCATCATCTTTGAACAGGCGTTTAATGTAGGAGATACCATTCAAGTCGGTGACTTCAAAGGTACAGTTTTAGAAGTTGGTATTAGACGTACTAAACTGGTCAACTGGAAAAATGAAGTCCGTTTAATAAACAACGGTGATATTAGAGTCATTACGCAGTCAAGTATTGGAGATTCAGTTGGTGTGGTTGAGTTTCATGTTTCACCGAATTTTGATCTTCGTGAGTTTTATTCAGAGAAATTTGTTGAGGTGTTAGAAAAGTATTACGATAAACCATTCATTACCGAAGCACCAAAGTATGTTGGTGTCATTGATACACAGCTGCACAATACAACACTGCGTGTCACATTTAGAACTGAAAACAATAAGCATGCAGCCCTCGAAAGAGAATTAAAAAGAGATATTCAACTATTCTTAAAAGAAGTTAGAGACAATCAAAAATAAAAGGATTACAAGAATTATTGCTGTAATCACTATAGCAATCATAGAAAAACCACTCCTGAGTGGTTTTTACATAAATTTTAAACTGATTCAACAAAATTAAGCATATCTCTTAAGTTTTTTAAACTTAGCTTTTTAGTGTCTTTATGTTTTAAAGCATAATTAACGTTTCCTGGATTCAGTTTAAGGTGAGTATATAGTCTATATGTACTAACTTTTTTATCTTCTTTCATTTTAAGTAATTTATCTACCATCAATGATTTGACATGTTCATTATGCTGATACTTATTTTTCTGAACTAAATATGAATTGTAAACTTTACGATACGCTTCACTCAAAGATTCATTCTCATAATCTTTATTCTTAAAATACTCATTGTTTAACAAATACGCTTTAAATAACTCTGGATATTGGGACAGTTTATGCATGTATTTTTTAAAAAGATCTTTTTCAGCCAATAGTAATAGTAGAACTTCTCTTAGTCTATAGTTTTCAAACTCAGCCTCAAAAAACAATTTGTTGAAATTGTTGGTCCGATTAAGGGAAAGCTTATTTACATAGTCAGATAAGAAATGCTTAAATTGTAACTCTCTCACTTCTGATATTCCTTTCTAAAATCATTATACATACCGACAAACTCATTAACAGCTCTTGGAGATAGCATATTTTCTATAATATCTTGCTTGATCATCTCGAGCACTTCCCAGTCAATTGACTGAACGATTTCATTTGAACAAATGTCCTTTATATCTTTTGGTCTTCCAGCAGCAATCTTAGAAATCACTAAATCTTCTATAGAAAGTGTATAAAAATCAACCATTTTTGTTTCTATATCTAACTTAGATACTCTCTTTTCAAAGTCATGTGCGAAGTTTTCACGATAGACATTTACTCTAGTATTAATATCATATTTTTGCATGACATCATGTATTTCAGCGTATCTGTTATTTGGAAAAAACGCATCTATATCATATGTTACTCGTCTTATTTTATGAAGTAGATATAATGCACCACCACCAACAATATACATTTTCAGTTTTTCTTGTATCTGAAAACCCATTAGGTATAACTCCTCATCAAATGCTTTCAATCTTTCTTTAATGTTCATATTTTTACCTTTTCATTAATACTATTAATCATAAATATATTTTATACTAAAAAGACCATATTGTCAAACATTTCCCTAAATTAAAAAGATGTGATTTTTTTCACATCTTTTTCTATAGACTGATTATGATTAACTTCTATTTGGATCCCAAATAATTTGATACTCTTTCCAAATCATAAAGTTGGTTCCCGGAACAACTGGATCACCATTGCCATCAACTGGCACTTGAAGTGCTTCCCAGAATGATCCGTCATAAATCACTTTATCACCAACTGCATAAACATTAAATGGTCGCCAAATCTCAGTTAGCTCTTGCCATCCGTTTTTAGCAGTTCCCGGTGGTGTTGCTGAATTGGTATTATTTGTTCCATTCCACATAAAGATACCACCGCCATACATCACCATACTCTTTGTAAATGCGTTATTTAAGTAAATGTTGGTTGGTGTCCATCTGTCTGATAGTTCTTGCCACGCACCAGATACTCCTGGTACTTGATTTGATGATGTACCTGTTCGAAGTGCCCAGTATGAGTTATCATAGAATACAAGCGAGTTTGCTGCATAAGTATTTTTATGATGCCACTCTTCACCAATTAACCACCAGTTTGTATCTGTTTCAGGATTGGTGCCCGTTGTATTGGCAACACCATTCCAGAAGTAAGTTTTATCATTGAATGTAACGCGTTGATATCTAACATAGGTTGTTGACATATTATGATTTCCCATGTTGTTTAAAATTCGCCAGTTGGCATTACTACCTGGCACACTTGCCCATGCACCAATTGCTGCTGTTGCAATATAATAATTACCACCATAAAGAACAATATATCCTGATGGGTATGATTGAACGTTTGTATAGTTGAATCCTAATCTGCGCCATACTTGAGATGATGCCGATGGTGCTTCATATGTGTTGTCTTGGGTTGCCACATAATAGAAACCTTGATGCAAGACATATTCCCCAGTTCGATATTTTTGAATATTAAATGAATTATACGTAAAACCTAAAGCTCTAAAGCTTTGCCACGACTGCGGTTGTCCTTGTCCACTGGATATTGCACCAAAGGCGTAGTACCATGTTTTAACATTATTTGCCGTATGATAAACAACAGATCCTGTAGGATAAGTATTACCCCCATTAAACGCTCTATCTAGTCTTTCCCATGCCCAAAGGGTTGTTGGTACGACACTGTTTTGTGCCTTGGCTAAATAAAACGCTCCTTGATAAAACACAATGGTTCCTGCTGGATATACGGTACCTGATTCAAAATAAGGTGATATTTTTCGCCATGACCAGGTTGCAGTGTCTGGATGTTGATTGGTTGAATTGCCGATTGCAACATAGTATCCAGCATTGACACCACCACCATCTAAATCTTGATAATAAACCATATTACCAGTGACATAGGCGACATTGGATTCCCAATATGCAATCATTGAAGGGGAATACAATGCGTCTTCAAATCCCCATGTTCCAGGATTACCGTAAGCAATATTGATGGTAATCACACTACCAACATGACTAATTGTAAAATCTAAGTGATTGACTAAATTAACTGTAACATTATATGTACCAGCCGGTATATTTAATCTTGCTGCTAAACTTGATCTGGTATGCCAAATATATGAGAAATGATTGCTACCATTTCTAAACTCAACGTAAACACCACGTGCATATTGTTGATTTGATACATTGTTAAATACAACATTCAATTCTCTATTGTTCGCTGCAGAACTGAACACAAATGATTTTACACGGTGGTTTTCAGTATCCCAAATATCTTCTCTGTTCGATTGAACCGCCGAAACAATGACCGTAAGTTTTACTGTACTGTTTGCTGGAATATTACCCGTATTGACGTTGGCTGAGGTAATAAAACTAATGACATCTGATGTTTCTTTCAAGACCTCTTGACTGTAATAAAAATACCCCTGACTATCAATGCCATCATTATAAGTGTTGTCATACTGCCAGGTAAAAACATTTGGTCTGTTTAAAACAATGTTTGAACTATTGGTCCATGTTTCAACGATTTTTAATCTGACTTTTAAGTTTTTGTATGCATCAATGGCTACTGAAAAACTTAAAGGTATGCTGCCACCAGATGTATTGCTTGTGACTTGTGCAGCTGTTAATGTTACCGTTAAATCATTTTGATTAAAGTTTGAGCTATTATAGTTGATTGATTGGTTATTCAATGTTACAACAGTGCTTGCACTAAATATTTCAATACCTCTGACGTTTAGATCAATACCGGAAGTTGGCTTTGTAATCCAAGCATAAACACCCACAATCGTGGATATTGCTACAATAAATGATAAAATTAGGATTACTGTTTTTCTTATCATCTTTTTCTTCCTTTATGAGAATAAGGTCATACGCATACGATAAATAATCGCGTGATAAATATCTTTTTGTTCAAGCGGTAACCCATCATAGTAACCCCAAATATAAACATAAACGGTTGCCGTTTGCATTGCAGGAATGGTAACACCAATGCCATTATACTGACTCATGGCTGCAAATAGATTTGGTGATTGCTGCAGCGTCCACATTACTGGCAATACGTCTGAAGGATTGGCAACAACTAAAAACTTGAAAGCGCCGTTGACACCGGCAAAGTTACCGAATTCTGGTGCTGCTTGTGCCGATAAGCCAACTCTGGCTGCCATATCAGTTTCTGTACTGTTTTGAATGTTTACTGCAAGTAGTGAAGCATAACCATAGAAATCGAATCCGACGGTATTAAAGTCTTCATCCGTTATATAAACCAAATCACGTACTCTATCACCTAAGAAAATTTCTGATTGATCGATTGAAATATCTAATACCAAATCGGTCATGACCTGTGCAGTTACTGGTTCAATCTTGGCATACTTGTCACCGGTGAACCAAGCAAAAACGCCAGTCACCATCGAGGTAACGGAAATGACTAAGAAGATGATTAAGATGAGTGTCTTTCTTATCAATTTCATGGTTTTCCTTTATCGATGCAACTGGCTGTCTTTTTATTTAAGACCCTTTAGCTTTGCGTCCTTAAGTCACCTTAAGTTTGCCCTTAATCTTCAGTTTTTTCTAGTTCTTTTTTTATTTCTGCTTTTAATTTCTCTAAATCCGTTTGATATGCTGCTTTTTGCTTTTCCTTCATTTGTTTGACGAGTCCAACAATTTGGATAACAAAGAATATACCAATTAATATAACGACAACACCAATGATGTCTGCTCTGGAACCAAGTAGTATGGCGCCAAATTCATGTCCACCATAATAAGTTATTTTCCCGAGCACCCTATCTTCTGTAATATATCCTTCTTGTTCAAGATCCGATATGATGTTATTGGTGCCTTTTGTTTCAAATCCAAATTCCGTAATATCAATGATCTGGTGAACAATGGTAACATCACTGACTGATGTAAATGCGATAACATCACCAATCTCATATGTTTCAAAGGGTTGTTCTCCGATGAGCACGAAGTCCCCTGGTCTAATCATTGGATGCATGGAATTGGTTTCTACAACACCATATGCTACACCAAATACTTTAAATGGCTTTTTACTAATATAGCTCATGACTGAAACCGATATAAACAGTACAGTTACTAGGAATATCAGTAAGACAATGATGGTAGATATGATGCTTAAGGTTTTTCTCATTTACCTTTTTTTAACGACTCCATTGCTTTTTTATGTGACGTTTGAATCTTTTCTCTTTGTTTCTTAACAAAGGCATCTTGCTTGGTTTTTTGTTGCAGTTTCGCTTTATCTAATTTAGCTTTGGCAAGATCTCTTTGTTTGATAAGTCTTTCTCGTTCTCTTTCAGCTCTTAAGCGTTGAGCCTCAGCAATTCTTGATGCTTCCTTTTTATAGGTGTCACGATATTTAATCTTTAAGTCAAGTAACTTCTGGTTGTCAGTTGCCACTTGCAGTTTAAGTTCTTCAAGTACTTTTTTACGTTCAAGCTTAATATATTGATTATTAGCTTTTCTAACTTTTTCTGTTTCTTTCTTCAAGAAATCGGCATTTTCTTCTTGAACCCATTTGAAGAATTGCTTCTGATAGTTAAGTACTGACTGGTACCATTTCTTTTCAAGTGCGATTGCTTGTTTATAGTCTTGTTCTTTGACTTGACGAATGGTTTCAGCAATCTTGAACTTCTCGTCTGCTGCTGCCAAATTTTCTCTTGGATGGGTTGTTTGAATCAGCCTGGCAAACATATCATCATCAGTGTTTACTTCAAAGTAGGACTGATAAAGACTGTTGGTAATTTCAATGGTGTCCTTTAGTGCTTTCTTTAGCGCTACTTCGTATTTTGGTTCTGTTTCAATATAGCTGTCAATCATCTTCTTGAATATTTGTTTATTCTTATTTAAGTAGTATTCATTGATTTTGGTATCCTCAATTTGATACTCTTTCGGATCAGTGATTAAGTCTTCTGGATTAACACGTAGTATTTCTGCTTTTTTGACTTTGAACCTTTTCATGTCAAGCTGTGCATTTTTCTCTCTGAACTTGTCATGGAACATGAAGGTTGAAAATGCCATTAAAGAGTTCTGACTCAAATGTTTTCTGTAGGACTCATTAAATCTTTTTTGTTTTTCTTCTCTGATCAATTCGAAGCCTAAGCTACTATATTGATCCAAATATTGCCACAACAGATAACAGTTTCGATAGTCAATGTTCTTTAAGATGATCTGTGTTTTTAAGATTGGTGGTTTGACTGGTTTGGATGTTCTTAATGTTTTCATGAAAACCGAGTTAAGCAAACTACCAATTTTTCTATCTAAATCTTCTGCTCTTTTTAAGAGCATGTAGTTTTCTTGTTCGATTTTACCAGTGCTAATGCTTTCAACTTCTTCTAAACCAATATTGACTTTATACGTACTGCTTTCAATCTTAAATTCGATGTTGCTGTCGACATTATGATACCTCTTGGTATCAACGTCTTCTCTTAAGATCTTGACGCGTTCTGCAACGAATTTTGCAAGTCGTTGAATTAAAGTCTTTACGAATCTATTTTCATAAATGCCGTATTCGATATCAGATTCTTGGACCAACAGTTTGGTTGGTAAAATATCTTTTGACTTATCGCCTTGTTCACGCTCTTTTAACAGATGGGTGTTGGCTGCTAAGTGTCTAACTGTTCTTGAATTGGTTCTTTTCGCTTTTTCAATGACGACAACATCTTCTTCAATACGCAGTGCTGATTTATAATTTCTAGCGATTTTATCGATACTTGGATAATATGCTTCGATTGCTGCAATCCAGTAGTCATCAAACTTCTTTGTTTCTGTAACTGTTAAACTCTTTAGCTTGCTTGTACCGTCATAAAGCCCTTGGTAAAAGTAAGCCGGAAAGTCCGTATCAGTCTCTAGGTCATCTAGATATGTGATTAACATGTTATAGAATAAATCTAAGTCATAACTTTGTTTCAAAGGATCACCTTATGCTTGTTTTTTGTAGTTCGCAATCATTGCTCTTGCTTCTGGGAAACTATTCTTACCAAACAATCTTTCAATCGCTGTTACTAAATCATCAAGTTCTTTTCTTAAGAATGGTAAGTTCAGGAATTCAAATTTACGCAATACTTTTCTAGTGATGACATAATCTAGTCCATCAAGTTCACTTTGTCCACAAGCCACAAAGACTGGAACAAAGCTTTGAATTTGTTTCATGATACGGTTACCAAAAGTAATTTGGAAATGCTCGGTAATGAATTTATCTAATTTCTCTAGATTTTCTAAAGACTTTTGAGAGATCGGGAAATCCTTCCATGCCTGTCTAAATAATGAATCCACATAATCATAGGTCATATGAATCGATTCAGTAAATGGTGCATCAATGTAATCTGCTTTTTGTGATAGTTCAATCGATGCTGCACGGTCATAAACCTTATCGGTAATAGCGAACGTTGAATCGTCTCTATTGGCCGTACCAACAAACCATACGTTTGGTGGTAATAACAGTTTACCTTCATGTAAATGGATCGGATCGCCTGGAATAGTATCTGGTGTAATATCAATTAGCCACTCTGATGAATTCGGCATTTCAAGTATTGATAGGAAGTCAGCAAAGTAGTATTCAACACGCGCTAAGTTCATTTCATCAAGGACGACGAAGTTCAAATCAGTACGGTAAGTTGCTTCATAGATTGCTTTTAGAAAGTCCGTTTCATTGAATTTCTTGGTAAATTCATTTAAGTAACCAATCATTTCAGATCTGTCTCTCCATGATGGCTGTACGGAAATGATTGATGTATCATTGTTAAAGAATTTACCCATGGCATAAGGCAGTGATGTTTTACCGGTACCAGAGATACCTTCTAAAATCATTGTCTTAGATGACGCCATACCCGCAAAGAAAATGGAAACAATTTTCGCGCTATAGTAAAGCTTTAATTGTGATGCAGCAAACTTAATGAATCGGTCAACTAGTTGCGATAAACCAATCATGTCATTTTCAGTCATATTGGTTTGTAGAATGTCAAAGTGATATGTTTGGTCAACAGCAATAAGCTTGGTAAATCTGTTGGTTGAATCTTCTGCCTTATTCTCGTCTTCGTCTTCTTGAAGTTTAGATAGCGCACCTGAGACGCTTCGACGATTGGCTGGCATGCCTAGATCGCTTGACTTTAAAGTAAGAATGGCATTCTTTTCATCAGTAACATCAATCAGTTTTTGATTCAAGTCAACAATTTCCATAATCAAGTCATCTTTGGATACTTCACGTTTAACAAATCTGAAGTATCTTCTAAAGAGGACAAAAGCAAAGTAAATGAGTGACAAGAAGAAAATCAAGTTGATGATGAGAATGAATATGCCTATAATCCAGTCAAAAATTGTAAAGTTAATAGATGCTGCAACAAATGAATCTACGTAGGATGCTGGGTTGGCAAAGATTACTTGATAGAAAACATTAAATAAGGTTGCAAAGAAACTTGCAATATGCTCGAATAAACTTTGTATGAATTCTATGTACCATGTAGCAAATTCACTCATTTAATGTGCCTCTTTCGTAAAATTTATTTTGATGATTCTTTTTCTGCCCGCATCTCTTTTAATAATTCTTGTTTAAGTGCTTCTTTTTCAAGTGCATGTCTAGCTTCTAGTTTTGCTTTGTTATGAGCAAGAATACTTCTGACTAAGACAACCAATTCAAATGCGAATAAGATAAGTAATGGTAAGACAATCCACAGTAAGAAGCCTTCTGATGATCTAATTTCCTGAATGAAATCCCCTACACCTGCCATACTGCCTGTGTATCTGCCAATAATGACTGACTTGTGATTTGATTCAAGTTGCATATTGG
>CAZIZJ010000033.1:0-10994 GCA_964543675.1 uncultured Acholeplasma sp.
GAAACAACTACAGCAACGACAAGTCCTAGCGTTAGTATGACCATCTCATCAACCACTAGCCAATGTAGAAATAAGATTGCTACAATGTACACTAGCTTATGTAAAATTTGCACAATCGAGTACAAATTAGCGCGTTTTTTCATTCTTATAAAAAGTGCAACATATCTAAATATCAATTCAAAAAATACATTAGCCAACAATAATACGACCAATAAATAATTATTTGTCTCAAAAATCCAAATTGATATCTCATTGATAAATAAAAACACAATACCTGAAATGAAAGCGAATAAAACAAGAGGAAACTTAATCGTCCTAATGAGCAGTTTAATTCTTGTTTTTTCATTTTCTTCATTAAAGAATCTGATAAGTGCTTGATCGGTTCCCATTGTAATAACAATCATTGATATGCTTGTAATTGATACAAAAATTGATAACATACCGAAATATTGTGGTTCAAAAAGTCTTGTCGTGATGATTGTTGTTACAAAAGAAATAACTGCTGCAATAATACTTCCATAAGAAAATTTAACAAATAGGCTGAGCATTTTTTTATTCATGTATTTCGCCTGCTAAAGTAATTTCTTTTGTTTCGTGTGGAATGAGGTATGCTAGCAGCAATAATACCCAAAAACTTCTATCTCTAAAAATAGCACTTGATGAAATCGTTAATATAACTAAAACTGGAAAATAAGCTTTAGAAAGCACAAATTCAAATGTGCCACCATCGTTATTAAAAATGAAATTATAGATAGTAATATACAAAATTCCTATAAAGACAAAAACGCCATATTCTGTTAATACTTCTAAATAAAAATTATGTAAATTAATACCTAAATAATAGGTACTCATTCCTGGCCCCAAACCAAATCCGTGTGATTGGTTAACTAGCGTGAATGCATCTTGGATGAGTTGTAGTCTAAATAGATCACTGCTCGCATTTGCTTGGGTTGTGACATGATTCAATATGAAGTCAGAAAAAATAGAAAAATCAAATAACAAAATATATACGAAACCTATTGCCATAAATGCAATGACAACAGCAAAATAAGTCCAATATTTTCTAATAAGATTTTTAAATATATATATCAATGCAAACAATAAATATAATAACAGTATCGAAATGAAAATAGCGCGAGAACCACTTCGATCAATCAAATGAAAGCCAACAATATTTAAGATTATCATGATTATTAGATATTTTCTATTTATTGCATAATAGAAAAATGTTGCTAAAATTCCAATACCAATAAATGATGCATAATCATTTGGGTTCCCATAATATGCCAATGGAAAATGCGTTCCGTATCTCAAATGACTACTATCCAGAGCAGTTAAGTGATTGCCTGTATATGTATTATATACTCCTATTGCAATATTGATTAAAAGCCCTATAATTAATCCCTGTAAACAGATGTTTAGTTCTTCTTTACCTTTACAATAGAAAATCAAACTAATCATTAGTGCTATATTGATTAAAAGCGACTCATAAAAGGAAACTACCTCTAGATGTTTTCCACTCATTAAAAATAAAAATGAACCATAAAATAAAAAAAAGCAGAAGAAAATCACTAGTTTATATCGTGGTTTACTTAAGTTGAACAGACTGATATTACCAATCATTTCCTTTGTTAAGAACATTAGAAAGAGACCAAATGTAATCCAAGTGACTCTGACATTTAAAAAACTTAATTCACCTAGACTGAGTGAACTAACCATCATGAGTGCTGCGAGGTTTATAGGTTTTTTAAATACATTGATATTCATAGTATCCTCTACTTGTGGTTTGTTAATATTTGGTGGTAAAGTTTCTCTAGTTTTTCAATAATTACTTTCCCACCATATATTTCCTTTGCATTTTTGCTTATTAATTCCAAGTCATATTTACTAAAATCACTATACATAGAAACAAGTGCTTTTTTAATTTCTTCAACAGTATCTTCTCTTACGATTATACCATTTTTATTATTAATAATGTATTCAGCACCACCATTTTCTAGACCAATTATTGGTCTGCCCGCTGCCAGTGCTTCAACATATACAACACCAAATGTTTCTGCTTTGCTAACTAAAACAAAGCTATGTGAATTTTCAAAATATTCGTGAATTTCTTCTCTAGGTACTAACCCAACAAAAGATACTTGTTTTCCAATGTTAATTTCATTTACATAGTCAACTAATTGACGCTTAAGTGGTCCGTCTCCAACAATTGTTAATGAAACATCCAAATTTTTGTTAAATGCGAGATTAAACGCATCAATTAAATGTTTAAAGTTTTTTCTTTCATCAACATTACCTACAGATAAAAAATTAAATTTTTCACCTGCTTGTAGTGGTTTATACTGAAATGAATCTGAAACAATATTAGGGATGAATACAATCTTTTCTTTTTCTTTAGTAATATCAATGAGTTTGTCTTGAAGTCTTTTCCCAACAGCAATTACATAGACACAGTTCTTAACTGTTTGAATAAGTCTGGATTCATTAATATTATGATTACTAATAAATGTACTTGAATGCTCAGTCATGATGTGTGGTAAATTGTACTTTTTGCATAAACTCCCTGAGATGAAACCCGCTGGCAAATATGAGTGTGAATGAACAATATCAATGTCCACTTCATTCATTACTATTTTCAAGAGTTTTTCTAGTTTTCTTTCATAGGATTTATATTGAGGGTTTTTGCGTCTAGATATACCAAAAGCAGGTGTAGTATATTTTAGAATATGCACATTATTTTCAAAAGATCTTTCAATTCTAAAATTGCTTTTCAAAAAGTATCCTTCACGCCCTTGGTAACTACAATCTAATAGATAAACATTATGATTGTTTTTCGCGATAGCAATTGCTTGTTCTTTGAAGAAAGAACCACTCAAAGGGTTCTTTTTAGAAGCAAACCAAGAGGGTATAATAACAACATTCATGATCTCACCACCATACTATTCTCATTTTTGATACCAATCAGGATTTCCTAAAGTCACCTTTTTATCCGTATACAATTTATTGAAACAATATTATTAATATAAAATTTTAGTAATCTCTCTATAATCTAAGTTATTCTTAGCAAAATCATAAAGCACTCTTTGTCTGTTTTTCAAATCCCTTTTATCAATTTGTATTTCTTTGAACAACACTTCAATATCTGCTTGATTTGAAACATAGTACGGCATACCATTTAATAATTCTTTATAACTAATATGTGGGTATATCGCTACAGGTGTTCCTACACATAATGCAGTTTGCATTGTAGCAGATTGTCCACCTGGTTGAATATATAAATCTGCTGCTGCAATATATTCTCTTAATTTATCTGACTCTTTCCAACCTAAAAAGTATATTCTTTTATCTACTTCGAAATACGGCAATGCCTCGTTATAAACTTCTTCTGACATTTCACCAACAATTAGTAATTTTGATTTTAAATCATTTATCTCTCTAAATGCTTTGATGATATCTAATGTTTTCTTTTTTGCATCCATCTTCCCTGAGTGAATAATGACTAAATCATCCTCTTCTATTTTTAATTCATTTCTTACCTTAATTTTGATTTTAGTTTTCTCTGCTTCTGTTAACAATTCGCCACCTAAAGGGAATTTTTCAATTAATGCTACTGGGATATTGTAATTTTCTTGAATAAACTTTGTAGTTTCATAACTGATAGAAAGAACTTTATAGACATATGGCAATACACTTTTTAGTATCCATTTGTAGTATAATCTATGCAATAAATATTTAGATATCATATTTGTAGCACTATTGTTATAATCTTCATGGCTATCTATAAAAAGTTTTACATGTGGATGTTTTTTTACATATTTTTTTATAGTTTTCAATTCCCCAGCAGGCATTCCATGAAAAAGAATGACATCTGGGTTAAATTCTTCAATCAGTTTATAAACACCTTTATATAATCTTAATTTTCTCATGATAACTTGAGGAAGATATTTTTTATAAGGCACTCTGACAACTTCAATATCCGCCTCATTAAAATATCTACTTGGCTTAACATATTTTAAGTTAATATTATCTACGTAGGTTTCAGTTGATGCAATTATTTTAACGTCGTGACCATCCATTTTATTAACAATCGGTAGAATGTTTTCTTGATATTTATAGTTATCAATATAAAAACAAGACAGCATACAGTGCAGTATTCTCATTTACGTCCACTCTTTTTAACTTCAGTGATATATTCAACAAATGCATTAATATCATCAAACTTTGAACCTATTTCCAATAAACTAGATTCTGAATAAGTCCACCATTGACTCTTTTGCAGTACTTGGATAATTTCATCAGGAAACCTTTTTCTAATTTCTTTAGCAGGGTTGCCAGCAACAATCGTATACGGATCAACATCTTTTGTGACAACACTTCCCATACCAACAATCGCCCCATTACCAATTTTCACACCTTGCTTCACTAAAACATTAGTTCCAATCCAAACATCATGTCCAATAGTAGTTTTCTGGCTAACCTCATACTCCAAAAATGCGAATTTCCTTTTAATACTGTCCTTTCTTTTTCTAAATATCGGTGAGGTGGATACCCATTCAATAGGATGTGTGGCACCACCAATAATCACATTATCAGATATAGAGCAAAAGGAGCCAATATCAACATTGATAAAAGTACAATCATAGCCACAATATGAATATCTATCCATGTTTACATTAACTAAATGACTTCCGGATTCAATTACAGAAGTCTTATCTATCTGACTGTTTTTAACAGCCTTACCTCTGATTTTCTTAAATAATTTTGCCCATATATAGCTAATCATTCATTTAATCTCCCTTCATTTCAACGATTCAAAATCCATGTCATTCGGATACGTGATTAGAACAGCCTTTTGTTTACCATAAAACACAAACATACTGCTGGCAGCCACTGCGTGTGCACCATGTGCTAGTGCCAGTTTAAGATCATCCATACCTGCAGCACCGCCTGATGCAATCAATGGTACTTTAACTGCAGAGGAAATTGATTTAATGACATCCAAATCATATCCATTCATCTTGCCATCACGATCAATTGAATTCAGTAATATCTCACCTGCACCATATGCTTCTGCAGTTTTAGCAATATCTAAAATTGTCTGTTTGGTATTTGTTTTTCCACTATAGGTAAATCCGTGTGTTTTACCAAATAAAGAACTCTTAAAATCAATGGCTACAACAATACTTTGGTTACCGAAGTATTCAGCTGCCTCTTTAATCAAATCTGGATTTTCTATGAATGAAGTATTGATAACGATTTTCTCATATCCAATATTAATGATCTTTTTGATTTGTTCGAAAGTTTTAATGCCCCCACCGTAACTCAGTGGCATAAAAGCTTGTTCTGCAATATCTTTTAATAGTTCATAGTTTGGTTCTCTATCAAAACGATCATCAGAAATGTCTAAAATACAAAGCTCATCCACTTCTTTACCATTAAAAATCTTAACTGCATTAATTGGATCTCCAAGATACTTAAAATACTTAAACCCGACCGTTTTAATCAAGTCGGAATTTTGAATGGTTAAGCATGGAATTATCCGCGGACGTTGATACATAAGCTTAAACCTTCTTTGCAAAATTTTCTAGCAGTTTCATACCAAATTTATGACTTTTTTCTGGATGAAACTGAACTCCATATACATTATCCTTATGAACGGCTGAGGTAAATTTAAAATGATACTCTGTCGCTAAAAGCTCATCTATTTGATTTTTGCATTTAGCGTAATATGTATGGACAAAATAAAATCTGCTATTTTCTGGCAATTCATCGGTTAACGGATTCTTTTTTGCAGGAACTGTATAATTCCAGCCCATGTGGGGTATCTTTATGTCATTTGATTCAAAAACAAACTTAACTGTTTCAAAATCAATAAGTCCTAACCCTGGGCTTTTTCCCTCCATGCTTGAGACCCCCAGAAGCTGCATGCCTAAGCAAATCCCAAGTATCGGTTTTTTAAATTTCAGAACTGCTTCTTTAATAATGGGAATTAATCCTAGCTTTTCTAATTGCTCCATTCCTTTATCAAACGAACCAATACCTGGTAAAATCAATTTGTCTGCCTTCATTAATTCAGTTCTGTCATTGGTAATGATGGAATCAATTCCAATATAACTTAACATGTTTTTAATTGACCCTAAATTACCCATCTCATAATTAATAATTGCAATCATTTTATCTAAAGTTTCTCTTTTCTGCACCAAAGAACTGAGCCATTCTAATCGCAAATTTCAGACCTTGGTATGAGTTTTTATAATCATAATAGTGTTTTTGAGGTCCATTGACTATATCTTGGAATTCCTTACTTGATATACCTAATTTTTTTGCAATATATTCCATATCTTCATTGGCTTGCTTTGGACTATAAGAAACCTCTTTTAATTTTTCTAGAGCGTCTTCTCTAGTCATTTGATGAGTCAATATCAAGTTGGTAAAATAGCATTTTCTTTTGTCATAGTTAAATTTTACAGGTAAATAGTACCCTTCATAAAATCTAGTAAAAACATTTTCATAGTGCTTATTTTCATATTTTTGCCAATTGAATCTTTTGTGTAAAAAATCTTCCACCTCTTTTTTATCATACTTTAAGTAATCTAGGGGATAAAATCTACGCATGCCTTTAAATAATGGGTAATAAATTCTATATTTGATCATGCCACACGACGGAAATGTTTTCAGCTTAACTTTGCCAAACTTTTTATGAACATCCTTCATAAATTTTAAATCATTTATATAGACCCATTCAACTGGTGGTCTAACACCTTCAGTTGAATTATTTGCACCAGTTAAAACATATTTTATGTTATGTTTTACTGCGTAGTTGTATAATCCTGCAAAAATCGCATGATCTTGAGGAAAATCTTGATATGGAACTTGTGATTTTAAAAAGGATAATTGTAAATCTTTCATCTCATTCCAGTTAACTACCTCAGTGTACAAATCTAGTTTCAATCCTTTAACAACCTTTTCAATGTTTTCTACTGCGACATTTAAGTTCCAACCAGTATCAACAACATATACAAGAGGATTTAATCCCATTATTTCTTTAACTACATATGCTAAATATGAGCTATCCAATCCCCCACTTAATCCGATAATGCAATCATATTCGCTCTTTTTTGAAGATTTCTTAATTTTTTTTGCAACTGCTAATAATTCATCTTTCTTATCAACATTTGGTTCCCAGTTTGAATTGATAAATTGCTTATAACCGTTACAATAATCACAAACACCGTTTTCATCAAAAGTAATCATAGAATCAGTAGTATCCATTACACAATTTGTACAAACTTGATATTCTCTTATTGCTTTATTTTTCATGCTACTTATTCCACACTTTCCTATTCACATAATCTGTGTATGAAACGATAATTTCTAATACTTTATCTGATACATTAGGCATTGTATAATCAGCTACTTGTCGATGCTCTTTGTTTCTTGTTTCCAATACTTTAAGTGCCTGTAGAATTCTTTCTTTTTTAAGTCCAACCATCATCACGCTTGCTTCTTCCATCGCTTCTGGTCTTTCATGTGCTTCTCTAATGTTTAGTGCTAGAAAATTAAGAATTGATGATTCTTCACTAATAGTTCCTGAATCACTTAAAACTGCTTTCGCATTAATTTGAAGTTTATTATAGTCAATAAATCCTAGCGGTTTTAATGTTTGAATGAGTTTGTGGAACTTAATGCCTTTTTCTTCAATCATTTTTCTTGTTCTTGGATGCGTTGAAATAATGACTGGTAATTGATAGTTTTCTGCAAGTGTATTTAATGTTTCAACCAAATCTAAGAAATTACTTGAGTTGATATTTTCTTCTCTGTGTGCAGATACCAAGAAATATTTACCTTTTTCTAATTTGAGGTTTTCTAATACATTGGATTTTTCGATATCGCTTTTTTTATTGTTTAAGACTTCAAACATTGGACTTCCAGTTTTAATCACTCTATCGATTGGAAATCCTTCTTTAATCAAATAGTCTCTAGCGATTGTGCTATATGGTAAATTAATGTCTGCAATATGGTCTACGATTTTTCTATTTGTTTCTTCCGGCACTCTTTGATCAAAACATCTGTTACCAGCTTCCATATGAAAAATCGGAATATGACGGCGTTTGGCGGCAATCGCTGCTAAACAGCTATTCGTATCACCTAAAACTAAGAAGGCATCTGGTTTAACCTCTGCTAAAATCGGATCGATTTTAATCAAAATGTTTCCGATGGTTTCAATGGCTGTTCCAATGGCTGCATCTAAAAAGTAATCCGGCTTTTTCAAATCGAAATCCTTGAAGAAAACCTCATTGAGTTCATAATCATAGTTTTGACCGGTATGCACTAAAACATGATCAATTGCTGGTGATGCATTTAATTTTTGTATGACTGCTGATAATCTAATTATTTCAGGTCTCGTACCAACAACGGTCATTACTTTTAATTTTTTCATCATTAAACCTCCACAAATGTCGTATCCGGATTTTCAGGGTCAAATGCTTCGTTTGCCCACATCACAGTAACCATATCTGTTTTCCCTAAGTTTTCAATATTGTGTGTATAACCTGGAGGTATATCAACAACCTCCAATTTATCACCACTGACATAATAACTAACAATTTCTGTTTCATCAATTTTTCTAAATCGAATGACCCCTTGACCGAATACCACTAGAAACTTTTCATTTTTTGAATGATGCCAGTGATTTCCTTTGGTAATTCCTGGTTTAGAAATATTAACTGATACTTGTCCGCTATCTTGTGTCTTGATGAATTCTGTAAATGAACCTCTATGATCTACATTCATCTTCAGTTCATAGCTAAACTGATCTGTCGGCAAATATGTAAGATAGTTAGCATACAGTTTCTTGGTAAATTCATCCGACATATTTGGTATCAATCTGTTATCTCTACTTGCTTTAAAACTGTATAACAGTTCAGCAATATGACCTAATTTTACCACATATGATGGTGATACTTTAAAGTATCTACCATCTTTTGTTGCATTTCCTTTTAAGGCGTTTAATAATTCTTTGACAATATCATCAATGTAAATCAAGTTGAGTTCAGTGTCTGGGTTATTCATTTGAATTGGCAGTCCATTGGCGATATTATGCGAGAAGGTGGCTACCACACTGTTGTAATTAGGTCTGCACCATTTACCAAATACATTTTGAAAACGGTAAATGAATACTTTAGCACCTGTGTCTTTTTCATAGTCAAACAGTAACTCCTCACCTAATCGCTTACTGTTTCCATAAGGATTATCAAGTGCTGCTTGAATTGATGATGACATCATGACTGGACTCAGATTATTCGCTTTTTTCAAGGTATCTAATAAGTCTGATGTAAATCCAAAGTTACCCGTATTAAACTCTTCTAAATTTTGTGGTCTATTGACGCCAGCCAAGTGAAAAACAAACTCTGCATCCTTACAATATTGTTCCAATGATTCTTTGGTTGAATCAATATCATATGCAAATACCTGATGTTCTTTTTTTAGTTCAGAGATTAAGTTTTTGCCAATAAAACCTTTAGCTCCAGTAACTAAAATCTTCATCTTTTGTTCCAACTTTCCAATGCTTCTGTTACATAATCAATACTTAGTAGTTTTTCCTTAATCTCTGCAACAGTTAATCTTTTCGTGTTATGCGAATTATATTCCTCATCGGTTGTCAGTTTTTTATCGCCATCAACAAAATACTTATCGTAGTTTAAATCTCTGGTATCTGCAGGCACTCTATAAAAACCGCCTAAATCTTCTGCAACCACAAATTCTTCTTTAGTCAGTAATGTTTCATACAATTTCTCACCATGTCTGGTGCCAATGACCTTGATCTCATTTGGTGCATTAAATAATTCTTTGATTGCATGAGCCAAATCACCCACAGTTGATGCCGGTGATTTTTGAACCATGATATCGCCCGCTTTCGCATTAGCAAAAGCAAACAGCACAAGTTCAACAGCTTCTTCTAAACTCATCAAAAATCTAGTCATTTCAGGATTGGTAATTGTCAGTGGTTTACCGGCTTTAATTTGGTCAATGAACAAAGGAATGACGGAACCACGAGATGCCATGACATTACCATAACGTGTACCACAAATCAATGTGTTATCCGGATTAACTGTTTTTGATTTGGCAACAAAAACTTTTTCCATCATCGCTTTGGATATGCCCATCGCATTAATTGGATATGCTGCCTTATCGGTTGATAAACAAATGACTTTTTTAACGCCATAACTGATTGCAGCAGTTAATACGTTATCAGTTCCGTAAACATTGGTTTTAACAGCTTCCATTGGAAAAAACTCACAGGAAGGCACTTGCTTAAGCGCAGCAGCATGGAAAATGAAGTCAACACCATACATTGCATTTTTTACACTTGCCAAATCTCTTACGTCACCAATATAAAACTTCAACTTGTCATTATTGTAAAGTTTTCTCATATCATCTTGTTTCTTCTCATCACGAGAAAAAATTCTGATTTCTTTGATGTCCGTACTTAAGAATCTCTCCATGACGGCATTTCCGAATGATCCTGTACCACCTGTAATTAATAAAGTTTTATTTTTAAACATTTGTTTTTCCTCCTAAGATTTGAAATGTTTTTGGATAATTTGATATGAACAATCGCTCATAAAATTTGACTTTAGGTACTTGTTGGAATTTTTTTTCATTTGAGCTAAATCAGCATTTGACAATTCCTTTATTGCTTCATTAAATGAATTAGGATTATTACTAGGAACCCATCTACCTATTTCATTGTTTTCAATGAGATTCTTAATATCTGTCGCTTCATCTGTTGCCGCAATTATTGGTAGACTAGCCTCCATATATGAAAGTAGTCTAGAAGGAAAATTTGGAATTGTAAATCTATAGTCCAAAAAGATTAGCCCTGCTGTACAATATTTAACGATATTATCATATTCTTCTTTTGGTAAATATTTAATGAGTTGCGTGTTTTTGATTTCGTTTTTAGCCAAAAATCGACTTAACTTATTATACTC
>CAZIZJ010000034.1:0-4699 GCA_964543675.1 uncultured Acholeplasma sp.
TTGATTTTATAAAGTATCGCAGAGGTAGAAACGAACTATTTATTAAATGAATTCATTCCCCACATTAAACATTTAAGTCAAACAAATAGTAAGTTTCTAGCAACAGGATGTTCGATGGGAGCATACCATGCACTTAATTTTTCATTAAAGCATCCAGATGTATTTGATCAGACAATTGCCTTAAGTGGCATCTATGATGCAAGATTCTTTGTTGGTGAGTATCATGGAAATCATGATGTTTATATCAACAGTCCTGTTGATTACTTATGGCAATTGAATGATGAAAATTTCATTAGACAATACAGAAAAAACAACTATATCATATCTGTTGGCAGTGGTGCATTTGAAGAACCCTGTATCAGAGATATGAAAATAGTAGAAGATGCATTTAAATTAAAAGGTGTTTCAGGATTCTTTGATTACTGGGGACATGATGTCAGTCATGACTGGGTATGGTGGAGAGTTCAGATGCCATACTTCTTAGAAAAACTTGGATATTAATAAGGGTTTCCATTGCGGAAACCCTTATTTTTTCAAGTTATTAATTATCTGCCAAACATATGCAATATGAATGGAACAACCAGTGATGCCCAAAATGGCTCAGTATGGATTGCACCTTCGTAGACTTTGAAAAATGTGTTTGGCGTATGTCTGGAAATGGCTTGATGGATGACTTGACTACCTTTGACGTATTCTAGGTTAAGTGGTGCGTCAGGTTCATTATATTCATTACTTCCAACAGCAATAAAATACTTTTGATTGTCTGATGCAGCATGCGTGTTTAGGAATTTATTTACTGCATCTTGGTTGTACCAAGTGGCTGCAGAAAATATACCGGCACCACCAAATACATGTTTATATTTTAATCCCATGTAAAGACTGATTACGCCACCCATTGAACTACCAGCAATAAACGTGTTTTCTGGATGACGGAGTGTTGGGTAGTTTTCATCAATAAATGGTTTTAACTCTTCAACAATAAAAGACGCATATTTATCACCGTAGGGTGCTCGTCTTTTGTTGGAACCAAAACGGTCATGGAGTACATCATTATCAAATGGTGAATATTCATCTAATCTGTTTATATTATTATCAATACCAACAACAATTAAGTTAGGAATAAGTTTAGCTTTAATCATTCGATGCACTTGTTTGTGCACTTCCCATGATTCACCAATATAGGTATATTTCTTTTCAAATAGGTTTTGACCATCATGCATGTATAAAACAGCATATGGTCCTTTTGTGTTATTAGGAATATATACTCGTATGTTTCTGTGCATGTGTAGTATTTTTGAATACATCTTTTTTTGCTCAATCATGGTTAAACTCCAATAAGGTTGAATGTTTGTAACCATTATACTATATGCATGATGATTTATAATAATGATATAATTAAATTATGTAAACCATTTTAAAAGTGTCAAACAAGAAAAAGGGGGAGTTTCAATGTATAAAACCGTTGTCATCAAACGTATTTGGAATGCAGAAAGAAGAGCCAAAAAAATGGCTGATGTGATTAATGAAAATGATGCAGATGGCTGGGATTTTGTTACGGCAACCAGCACACCAAATTATGGAGTTATCTTGACCTTTAAAGAAAATCCCGCTCATAAATTGAGCAAAGACTTTAATAAAGGCATTAATGAAGTCAAAGATAAAATTAGCAAGATTGTTGAAGTTATCAAAAAATAACAGGTTTTAATCCATTTTAAAAGAATAGCAGTACTGATAAAATTGCTTTTTTCATTGTAAACTTAACTACATTTCAGAGGTGAGATATGAAACGATTTTGGCGTCGGCAAAACATTAATTTAATCAAGGTGATTTTGTCATTAATCATTGCGATTTTAATTTTATTTTTAACAGGTGTATTTAATCAATCCGAAAAGAGTTTTTTAGATTATATTGAAGTTAAGACGTTTATTGCAATTGTCTTGTTTTTTGTTTTAGACACGGTGTCTTTTGCTATCATCAGTATGATTAGTAAATGGTATGAAGATTCAAATAAGCTGACCAACAAATATGATCAATTAATGGATAAGATTTATCCTTTAGAAGATCCGTATGTATTTATGAATCCAAATAAAGAAAAGGTTAGATTTCCTAATGTTATCTTTAAAGAGTTTAAATTTAAGTCTGATGTAATAATAAAGGATGACAGTAAGGAAATGTTTTTGCTTCCTGAATTTTGTAGAAAACATTATGATGATTTATTATCCGCACATCACTTTTCTAAAACCCAGAATATGATACTTTTTAGATTAGATGATTTAGTAATCGAAAACGATCAAGTTAGATTAACAACATCAAGAACAACCAGTTATGATGTTCTGGCAAGCAATCGTTCGATGGATTATCAAATTGGTGACTTAAGTGTTAGGGAGACAAATGAAACAGGACCATTTTTATCCAAGTTAAATGAATCTAAAATGGCTAATCATGCAGGATATACGTTGATGGCTGAGACCAATGATGGATACATTTTGATGTACTACCGATTAAAGAATACTGAAACGTATAAAGGTTCTTTAGGTCCAACAATGACAAACACCATTGCCGCCTTATCTAAAGAAAATGAGTTAACAATAGATAATATGGAGAAAGCAATTACTAACGGACTTAAGAAAAGAATTGGAAAGCAATTAAAGAATAGTGTTACTTTTAAAAATAATCTAATCGGCATTTCAAGAAGTTTAGTAGAGGGTGGAGGAATTCATTTTATTCTTCATGCTAGACTTAATGAAACATTTGAAGAATTATACGATACAAAATCAAATGAGCAGACAATTATTAAGATTAAGACACCAACTAAAAGAAAACTAATAGCAATCCACAAAAATGTCCTAGCAAACACTAATTTAACAATTGACACCTTAATGATAGGAAACAAAACATATAAGTCATCGCCATCTACATTAATTGCTGTGGCAATGATGATTAATCATTTTGGGGATTGAGTTAAGTAAAACAGAAATATCTCGTTGCTATTTATAAAATGAATTGTTTGTAAGTTATCATTACTACAAGCTTTCTCCAAGATTGAGAACTGTTTCACGCGTTCTGGATCCGGCGAGAGAAATTGCATAATATTCATCTTATTGTTTTGGCTTTGTAAAGCAAATGAATGCAAAACACACAACACATCATTAAAGAATAAATAATAAATAAACTTAGGATTTAATAATCATCATTCGTTTTAACGGTTGATAGACTTTTTGTATTGGAATAGATTGGTCTAAATTAGGTTATAATATAAATAGAAGTATTAATTTAAGGATAAGTAAAGTGATTGAACAAACTATATCAAGGGCAATCAAATCTTCTCGTTGGTTATCAATTGAGTATATAAACTCAGATGAAAAGATAACTAAATACTGGATAGCAATAAAGGATATTGATATTGAGAAAAAATCCTTTTTTGTAAGTGCCTTTAACTTTGGTAAAATTGGCAATAATACTCAAGGTTTAATAGAAATCTGGATTAATTTTGATAAAATTCAAAGTGCTTTTATGGTGGAAAATACAACTTATGATCAACCAAGCAGTTTATTAGTTAAGATTTCAAAATACATAAAAGAACTTGAATGGCTTGGATATGATTCATATAACGATGAAATCTTAGACTATATACATGAATGTATGAAACATGAAGAAGTTGCTTATCAAAAAGAAACTACGATGGTAAAAGGCATTGATCAAGAAAAATTGGAAAAAATACCTATTGATAAGAAATATATCTTAAGTCTTGAACAATTAAGTGATTTAGTACCCAAGTTAGAACGATTATCCAAACAAGAAGAAACTCAAAAATATGAATCTGTAACACTTGCAATTAATTTGTTATCTATAGCGACAAAAAAAGGTTTATTTGTTGTTGCTTATAAAGAATTGAACTTTAATCCAGTAGAAAAAGCTTTGATGGTATCCCAAGATACGATGTTCAATTATGATTTTGCAAGTCTGGAATTTAAGGATTTTAAGCATAATCTCAGAAACTACTTGGATGTTGAAACCGACGAGTTCACACAACTTTTTATACTGGATCCCACTAAAGCCAAAGAAAAACTGACTCCAGAAGTTAGAAAATACAAAGAAGCATTAGATGATAGACCTTATATTTTCGAACTGAGAAGATCCTATTATGGTCATATTGAAAAAGAAATTAATCAAATAAAAGCTTATAAAAACAATAATCAGTTATCCGTTCCTTTAGAAGCGTTCTTTGGTAATATGAGTAAAGATAAGTTAAAGAGAAAAAGACAGGTTGATGTCGTTATTTTGGATGATAAGGTCAACATTGACCAACTACGAGTTATCTATAATGCACTTGTTCAGCCAATCACCTATGTTCAAGGTCCTCCTGGTACAGGTAAAACAGCAACTATTATCAATGTATTAATTTCTGCTTTTTTTAATAATCAGACAGTACTTGTAACTTCAAACAATAATAAACCAATAACAGATATCTACTTAAAACTGCAATCATTAAAAAGTAAGGATAGACAAATACCATTACCCTTTTTACGATTGGGCAATACAGAGGAGGTATTAAAAAGTTTAAATTACTTGAGAGATTTATTACCTAAATATCAATCCCTTCAAAACGATGATTCAAAACTCGATGTTCATGCTACTAATAAAAAAGAAAAAATGAAACAGATTAATGAACTTCTGGAACGCTATGAATATCAGATGG
>CAZIZJ010000034.1:4709-8706 GCA_964543675.1 uncultured Acholeplasma sp.
GGAATTAAATGAGGAAATAGATGCTTTAAATGCTATGAAGAATAAGGTTAATGCTGGATTTAGAACTGATATCATTGTTAATACCTTACTTGATGAAAAACAAAAACAATTAAGTGCACAATCACAAGTATTAGAAGCAGATATTAGAGAGTTGATTACTAAGGCTGACCAAACGTTTTTAACATGGTTATTTTTTACATCAGTCAAGCATATTAAGAGATTGTTAGAGCCAAAGAATGAAAATCTATTAAAGATCATACAAAACGAAAACGATCATGAACGAATCAAAGAGTTTAATGCGTATACTCAAGAAGAAGAAAACTTCAAAAACTTGCAACGAGTGTTTCCTGTTATTCTTACTACAAACCAATCGGCATATAAAATGGGACCACAACAGCAAAGTTTTGACTTAGTTATTTTAGATGAAGCAGGACAGTGTTCTATTGGTCCATCTTTATTTCCAATTTCTAGAGGCGAACGTTTACTTTTAGTAGGTGATCAAAACCAGTTGAAACCAGTTATTTCGATTGCTCCTGAGACCAATAGAGTATTAACCAAGAAGTTTAAGATTACTCCATCATACGATTATTTGAATAATTCAATATTACTGACTATGCAAAAGATGGATACCATTTCTAAATTTGTTCTATTGAGTTATCACTATAGATCCAGAAGAGATATTATTGGTTTTAGTAATGCTAAATACTATCACGGACAATTAAAACTTGCGATTGAAGATAAAATAACAGCGCCAGCTTTGGAGTTTATTGATGTCGATACCAGTAGCACTACTAGGCAATCTGAAAAGAATATTTCACCGATCGAGATTACTGAGATTATTGAGAATATCAAAAAATCAAAAGAAACAAGCATTGGTGTTATTACACCATTTAGAAATCAAGCTGCAATGCTTAAAGATGCTCTAGTTGATGCAGGACTACCAAATGTTGATGTAGGTACAGTGCATACTTTTCAAGGTGATGAAAAAGATGTAATCTATTTAAGTAGTGGCATTACTAAACATACTTTTGATAAAACATTTGACTGGGTCAAAGATAATGAGGAGTTAATTAATGTTGCGACCACTCGTGCTAAAAATAGATTAGTACTTGCTACTGATTTTAAAGAAATAGAAAAGAGATCAAAAGTTAACAATGACTTTTTTGAACTCACTAAATACATTAAGCATAAAGGTAAGGAAGTAGAACTAACAGAATCATCTAAGACGAAATTCATAAATGGTGCTAATTTTAAGAACTATAATACTAAAAAAGAAAATGAATTCTTTGAAACAATTAATCATCTACTTACAATGGGAACAAAATTTACAATTAAGCAGAAGGTAAGGGTAGCGTCTATTCTTGATAACTTTACAAATCCAGTAAAGTTTGATTATGGATTAAAATCTGAGTTCGATTTGGTTATATTTAAGAATTTGAACAACTTAGAAATGCCTGTGCTAGTGATTGAACTTGATGGAGATGAGCACTTTTCTGATCCTGAGGTCGTAAGACGTGATCGCATTAAAGAACAGATTTGTGATGATAATGGTATCATGATAATTCGTATTCAAAATGATTATTCAAGAAGATACATGTATATCAAAGATATTTTATTAGAAATACTTAAATGATTTGTATATAATTTAGTTAACTGTAGTAGGAGAGATATAAATGACTAGTAATGAAATATTCATTCTCATCATAATAGGAGTATTTGTTATTATCTTTTTTGTTAACAAGTCTCATACTGATGCAAAGATTACCAGCAATGAAAAACAACAAAAACTAAACAACGAAAAAATTCTAATGGAAATTGTTAATGCCAAAGAACAGATTAAACAAAACTATAGTGAATTAGTTGAGAAAATACAGTATGGAGATAAAGCATTATTAATAAAATTTGAACATGATATAAGAGTTGCCAATAGCTTACTTGACGCATTGGATGAGAGACAAAAAAAAGCACTAGATGTTTACAATGTAGAACGAAGTAAACAATTTGAAAATATAAGAATTCAAATTAAGCAAAACTATATTAATCTCAAAGATCAACTTCAATCAGGTGATAAATCAACTCAAAATGAATTAATAAAAGAGATAAAAACTATTGACCAAAAACACCAGAATAATTTAGATGTTTTTAATAATGATCACAAACGCCAAATAGACATTCTATCTGAACTACTTAGAGTAGTGCGGGAATCAATTGAAGAATCTAAAATTGAATCAAAAGAATCACTTCTAAATATCACGAACCTACTTGTTAAAAAGATCAATGATATTAAAAATGAGAATGATTTACTCCGAAAAAAACTAGAACAATTTTCGGAAATAAAAAATGATTCAACTAGATTAAACGAAACTATTGATGTTGAAAAAGAAAACGAACTTATAGAAAACATACTAAAAAACAAACAATCATTTGACCAAGATGAGTTTAATGCTAAGCTGCAGTCGCTAAATGAAAAAAAGATTTTTGATAAAGATATTGAATTTGTCAATGAACCATTCATAGAAGTGGATAATGAAGATATTGAGATTTTGAACGACGATTCCGAAGTAGCAACTTTAGAGAGTATTGAAGAGGAATTAAAGCCAGAATTAAAAATAAGTTCCGAAAATCTGGACGATTATGAGTTGATTACTTACGGTAACGTTCAAGAATTATACAATAAAGTTAAGCATAATCTCAGTCAACATATACCTGTATACATAAAAATTGGTAAGAAATACTCGATCAAATCATATATTGATACTATTCATGTTTTGGAATCTATATCTATTTTATATCCAAATAAAAATATATTTTATGCAAGATTTAATGGGCATAATATAGGTTGTCAAAGTGTTGACTTGTTCTTACTAAAAAAAGATTTTGTTCCAATTATTGATAAAGTAGAACCTGAAAAAACAAGCATAGGTTTGGACGAACAACAAGAAAAAGCGTATCACATGATGGAAAAAACCAATGCGAATTTATTTATATCAGGAAAGGCAGGCACTGGCAAAAGCTTCTTACTTAGACTGTTTTCAAAAGGAACAAAGAAGAAACATATCATTGTAGCACCTACAGGAATTGCAGCTTTAAATGTAGGTGGTGTAACTATACACTCAGCTTTTGGTTTTAGTAATTTAGAACCAGGCAACACCTTAGAAGTATTAAAATTGAATTCGGAAAAACAGCAAGTACTTAAGAACATAGACGTACTTATCATTGATGAAATATCGATGGTTAGAACTGACGTTTTAGATCAAATGAATTTGATATTACAAAAAGTTAATAGAAATGAAGAGCTATTTGGTGGTAAACAAATCATAATATTTGGAGACTTATTTCAATTGCCCCCAATCGCCAAGAAAGAAGAGTATCAGTACCTAAAGGATAGATATGGTGGTATTTATTTTTTCCACGCAAACGCTTATAAAGAAGGTAATTTCCAATTTATTGAATTATTCCACAACCACCGACAAAATGGAGATGAAGCATTCTTTAATATCTTGAATAATATTAGAATTGGAGATACTAAAGATGAAGATATTTATAATCTAAATCGAAGATACGATGAATCACTAGATTTAAGACGTATAGTAAAACTTTATCCCAAAAAGGAAAAAGTTGAACAGATTAATAATGAAGAGCTTTCTAAAATAGAAGTTAAGGAATATGTGTTTGAAGCTGAAATTTTGTATACTAAAGATGCAAATTTAACAAAGAATATTGAAAATATATTTCCAATAAATATTAATTTAAAGTTAAAACTTGGTGCACTTATCATGATGGTTAAAAATGATATAAATAAGCGCTGGGTTAACGGAACACTAGGTATTGTATCCCATATTGATGATAAGAGATTAAAAGTAACAATAGATGGAACAGAATATGAAGTTAAAAAAGAAAGTTTTGAAAATAGAGAGGCAAAATACTCTGGTGGGCAGATTTATTATCAGACGATATTAGAAGTTGAGCAATACCCATTAATATTAGCTTACGCCAT
>CAZIZJ010000034.1:8716-10820 GCA_964543675.1 uncultured Acholeplasma sp.
AGGGTATGACATATAAAAATGTGGCATGTGATTTAAGAGAAACGTTTGAAGATGGTCAAAGCTATGTAGCACTATCAAGATGCTCTTCGTTAGAAGGGCTGCACCTCATGAATAAAATATCTGGAAAAGAGATCAGAGTGAATCCTTCTATCGTTTCATTTTATAAAAGTATAAATAGTCTTCCTATATGAGACATTGTTTTTTACATATTTATTAATAAGCAACAGTAAAATTTAATTGTAATTTGGTTGCATTATTGACTTTCATATAAGAAAACCCCCTCATTAAACTTATAATAGTTCTAAACTACTTAAGTTCAATAAATGGGGGTAATATCACAAAATATGGAGCCGGTGAGCAGGATCGAACTGCCGTCTAAGCCTTGGCAAGGCCTTGTAATAACCATTATACGACACCGACATTGTGCTTAACTATAATACCAAATAAAACCTAGGGTTGTCAAGCAGTTATTTTTAAAAATGACTGCTTTTTTCTATGTTATAATGGTTACATTAAGGAAATGAAATATGAAGAAGAAATTGGTAACTATTTTAATCGTTATTTTAGCAGGTTTTACCGTGGGATATATCAATACCCTCTTTATTTATGAAAGCATCTGGAATCACTTCTTTTTAGGCTTGAATTCAGCGCCTTGGTATATTCATGTGCTTTATCTATTCATTGGTCTATTCTTAGTAATCATGGTGCATGAACTAGGACATTTTGTAAGTTTTGTTAGACAAGGCATTAAAGTAAAAGCTATTTATGTGCTTTGTTTCGCACTAGTTAAGATTGATGGAAAATGGAAATTAAAGTTTGTTCCAAAGTTTTTATTGTTATTGGGTGGTATTGTTATTCCTGATCATTTAACGATTGACACATTGGAAAAAGAAGAAGAGATTATTCTAAAATTCAGGAAAGCACTGATTGCTGGACCCAATACGTCGATTGTTTATGGGATTGCTGTATTTGTCTTATGGCTATTATTTTCATTTACTGATCTTTACTGGCTAAACGGATTCTTATTTACTTTGATGGTTGCTACCACATTGATGACTATCCTTGCTGTCTTATCATCCAAAGTATCTGCCAATGGCTTATATGGGGATTACGTTGCTGAAAAGGAACTTGATACAAACAAGTTATTCAGATTAACTTATTTAACCCAACTGGTAAGTCTCATCAAAAGAGATGAAGCAAGCCTTAACTATTTATGGACAAGCGTGATTGAGTATTTAGACAAAAACACATCAATCACTAACCGCATGTATGCCAATCTACTGCTTCACTATCTACATGAAACAGTTTTTGAAGATCAGATTGGTTGTACAAATATTGATAGAAAAATTGAAGGCTTTGTTAAAAGATTGCCAAAGAATGAAGACGGCTTCATCACGTATCATCACTTCATTTACTTCTATTACTCAAGAGGCAATGCTCATAAAGTAAATGAACTGTTAAATGAATTGCCGCATATAGAATTTAAACTCGGTGACAAAGTCAAAGACTTTTATAAGCACTTAACCAATCATTTACTAAAAGTAAGTGATGAAACTGCATACTTAACAGACCCTAAAAATGTAGTGACTAGTTCACTGGCATGGGTTTACGCACCACTTGAGTTGAAATCAGAGTTTAAAGAGATTAGATTGTAAGGAGTCCATCAATTTGGACTCCTTTATTTTAGTACTTAAAAACAAAGATATATTTTGGTTTGTTTGTTATAATGTAAAAAGAAATGTTTTTATTACTGGAGGAACCAATGCTTACTTTTGCCATTGTACTGTTTATCATTACATATATACTATTCTTTGTCTTTCCTAATCATAAGCCATGGATTTCACTTGGTGCAGCACTGATCTTTATCATTGCTGGAACCATACCGCTTGAAGAAGTATTTCCAGCCGTTGACTGGAATGTCATCTTAATGCTGTTTGGTATCATGGGAACCGTTACTTTATTTATTGATTCTAAAATGCCGGCATTAATCGCTGACTTCATCATTAAAAGATCTAAAAACGTCAAATGGACGATTATCTTTTTAGCGGTTTTTTCAGGGGTTGTATCAGCGTTCATTGATAATGTAGCACCCGTGGTCATCATT
>CAZIZJ010000035.1:0-10375 GCA_964543675.1 uncultured Acholeplasma sp.
TATAGAAGGTAAATACAATTACACAACCAATGAAGACGGCGAGATTATATACACTTATTTTGAAGCATTTTGTTGTCTATATTGTGCAAGTTGTATCTTGACGCAACAAATTATAGATAAACTATACTAAGATAAGATGTATAAAAACTTTTGAACAAGGCTATAAGGGAAAAAATGAAGAAAACATTGCTTTTTTGGGTTGGAGGGTTTTCTTATGGTAAATAAATTAATGTATATGGGTATGATGTTTGTTTTGTTTTTCTCAATGATAGCGTGCAAAAACGAGAATGAGAATGAAATGGCAGAAATATTAAACCAGTTTGACCTGACCGATCCAAAGATTTTTTGGACCGGAACGATTGAGGAAGAATTTACGGGTGACATGGTTCTCATGGTTTTGCGTAAAACCTCAACACATCCCGAACTTGAGGCACGTCATTTTAATTTGAATAATATTGAAATGGTGGAGTATGTAGGTGGTGCACGTCCACCAGATTACTTTTTTACGCCTGGATATGAAAATGCGCTTAAGGATTATCGGCAAATAGTTTTCATACATCTTAAGCAACACGGAAAAGAAAAGGTGATTGAGGCAATTAGAATTTTAGAAAAGCTTGACTTTGTTATGTGGGCTGGTCCAAATCATATTGTATCCATTGAGGCATAAGTAATCAAAAAATTTAGATATATCCAAACAATACGTCAAAATTATTAACCAAAATCACCGTTGATTTTGGTTTTTACTATGCGGTTCAAACAACATAAAAATGTATGAAATTACACATATTTAAGCAGTAGTTTATTGATTGCTATAGATATGTGTTATTATTTCGTTGAACATATATTCAATGAAAGGTGGAAATCTTAATGGATCAAGATAAAAAACTGACGCATCGTGAACAACAAGCAATTGAAACAAGAAGTAAAATCTTAAAAGCGGCGCTAGAAAGATTTTCTACCCAAGGGTTTCATGGTACATCAGTCAGAGACATCAATAAATCAATTGATGTTGCAGACGGACTGCTTTACCACTATTTTCCTGGAGGCAAAGAAGAATTATTTAAAATCATCAATCAAGAAGCCATTGCTCAACTTGAAGAAGAGATTAAACTAAAAAGATTAAGCTACGAAAAAATGTCGATTGATGATGTCTTGGAAAGCATTTATCAACACGCCAGTGAAATATTTGAAATTCATTTTCATGAGATTAAACTGTTGATCCTAGAATACTGGAAATCAAACGACGGCAAAAAATCAGAGATTAATACCATCATCAATAAAACCGAACTATGGTTTCCCCAAATGTTAGCTGAACGTGCTAAAAAAGGTGAAATCAAGGAAATTGATTACGAGAGTGCAACCTATGCAGTCATCAGTATATTCATGCATCATTTCATGTCAAGAATCATTGGTATGGAAAAGGGATACTTAAATGATCCGTCAAAGCGACACAAACTATTTAAACTTATTACCACATCCTGGAAAGAAAAAGAGGACTAAGACATGTTAGAAATTAAAAACATCAAAAAGCATTATGAAATAGGTGGACAACTATTTACGGCATTAAAAGGTATTGACGTATCTTTTAGAAAACAAGAGTTTGTTGCAGTACTTGGCGAATCAGGATCCGGTAAGACAACCCTGCTCAATATTATCGGTGGACTAGACCGATATAACAGTGGAGACTTAGTCATTGACAACGTTTCTACCAAAAACTATAAAGATAAAGACTGGGATGCCTATAGAAACCACCGTATTGGCTTTGTCTTCCAAAACTATAATTTGATACCGCACTTGGATATCTTATCAAACGTTGAACTTGCTCAAACCTTATCTGGCGTTTCTAAAGAAGAAAGACAAAAAAGAGCTAAAGAAGTATTGACCCGTGTTGGGTTGATTGATCATATTAGAAAAACACCGAATCAGTTATCGGGCGGTCAACAACAACGCGTTTCAATCGCTAGAGCGTTAGTCAACAATCCATCGATTATCTTGGCTGATGAACCAACTGGTGCACTTGATTCTGAAACATCAGTAGATATCATGAATTTACTGACCGAAATTTCAAAAGACAAACTAATCATTATGGTAACGCATAATGGTGATTTAGCTCAAAAGTATGCCAACAGAATTGTCAAACTAAAGGACGGTTTAAAGATTTCTGATACCAATCCATATGAAACCGATAAAAAATTAGACAAAAAAGAAGACATTAAAAAAACATCAATGTCATTCTTTACAGCGCTTAGATTATCTTTTAAAAACTTACTGACCAAAAAGGTACGTACATTCATTACGGCACTGGCTGGGTCAATCGGCATTATCGGGGTTGCTTTAGTCTTGTCACTTCAATACGGATTTACAGCATATTTAAATGATATGGAAAGAGGTACATTTGCCGGACTTCCAATTTCAATTAACAGAACCTATATCGATATGAACTTACTTTTGACATCCAGACAGGAAATGGTCAATCCGCCACCACCGATTGAAGGTGGCGTTGGTGGATATGAACCAGCAGAAGTATCTGGCATATCAACCAACACATTAAGCAGTGAATACATTGATTACTTGGAATCGTCAGAATTAAATACGCATGCAACGGTCGTCTATAATTATGGCTTTATTGGTCAATACTATTATCATGATGGTGAAACGATGCATCATAATCCAAGAGCAGGCGCTTCACTTTTATCAAGCGGCAGAAACTATGTTGCACAAAGTGCTTATACAAATGATTTCTTAAATGAGTTTTTTATACCGGTTGCTGGTACATTTTATCAAGGGAATGCTTTTGAAGCGATCTTGATGGTAGACAAACAACATAGAGTACCAAATGCCATCCTGCAATTCTTAGGGTTTGAAACGGGCGAAGATGTTGTTGTATCATTTGAAGATATCATCGGCAAACAATTCAAAGTTTTTACAAACAACGCCTACTATAAATATGAGGATAACACCTATAAGACAAAACTAGCAGCAGAAACATTAGATGCCTATCAAAACGATAGTACGCATGTCATTACAGTGACAATCGCCGGTATCATTAAATCAAATTCAGATTTCATTCAAGCATCAGAAGCGATTCTTTATAGTCCGGCTGTTTCTGAGGCGATATTGACACTAAATGATGTATCTGATGTCGTTGTAGCTCAAAGAGATTCAGATCTTAATGTTATTGGCAATATTCCTTTTACACCAATGTATAGTAAAACCGACGCGCTTTATGCACTTGGCGGCATCGACATTCCAACCCAAATCCTCATTTATCCAAACAACTTTGACTCAAAAGAAGCAGTCGTCAAAATACTTTCAGACTATAATGTTGGCAAAGATGTCGAAGACCAAATACACCATACCGATAATATTGCATCCGCATTATCAATGATTAAAACGATTATGGATTCAATATCGGCGTTGCTGATTGCCTTTTCAGCAATCTCACTATTTGTTTCATCAGTGATGATTGGAATCATTACCTATACGTCAGTCTTGGAAAGAACTAAAGAGATTGGTGTGCTTCGTTCAATTGGCGCAAGAAAGAAAGATATTTCTAGAGTATTTAACGCAGAAGCGATTCTCATTGGTTTAAGTGCTGGGATCTTAGGTGTCTTGATTACATATCTACTTGTTCCGATTATCAATATTTTTCTTGAAGAACCAACTGGAAGTGCCAATACAGCACAGCTTTATATTCCGCATGCTATCGCACTCATCATCATTTCAGTTATTTTAACCTTTGTTGCTGGTTTAATACCTTCTAAAATTGCAGCAGGAAAAGACCCGGTTGTCGCTTTACGAACTGAGTAATATCATGTATAATGTAAATAACACGTTGAAAGAGCATAGTAATTAATTAAAGTATTTAAAGAGAGTCTGTGGCCGGTGTAAACAGATAATGACTAATTAATGAATCTCCTCTGGAGTGATGTTGAAAACATCCGAGTCATTTCGTTATCAATGACAAAAGCGCTATGAGTGATCATAGAAATAAGGTGGCACCGCGATTATTTCGTCCTTAGGTAATTTTTACCTAGGGACTTTTCTTTTTATATAAGGAGGATACAAAAATGTTGGATTTAAAGTATGTCACGGAAAACATCAATGAAGTGATTAAAAGGTTAGAAACCAGAAATGGTGATTTTTCGTATTTGAAACAATTGCCTAATTTGCAGGAAGAAAGAAAAAAACTCATTAATGAGACGGAAAACCTGAAAGCAAACAGAAATGAACAGTCTAAATTAATTGGTCAGTACATGAGAGAAGGCAGAGACACGCAAGCACTATTAAATGATATTGAACACATTAAAAAAACAGTTCCGGTATTAGAAGAAAGACTTAGTCAGGTAGAAAGCCAGATTTTTGACTTATTATCTGAAACACCTAATTTACCGGCATCAGATGTACCTATTGGTAAAGATGACACCTTCAACCAAGAGATTAAAAAGTGGGGAGAAATCAGATCATTTGATTTCCCGATTTTAGATCATGTCGCTTTAGGTGAAAAACTAGGGATGCTTGATTTTGAACGTGCAGCCAAAATCACTGGAACGAGGTTTGTTGTTGATGTTGGTTTTGGGGCAAGACTGGAACGCGCTTTAATTAGTTTCATGATGGACTTGCATGCACTAGAGCATGGTTACACTGAAATCATTCCACCGTACATCGTCAATGAAAAATCAATGTTTGCTACTGGGCAGTTTCCTAAATTCAAGGAAGATGCATTTAAGTTGGAAAACACCAACGAATGGTATTTGAATCCAACGGCTGAGGTGCCGACCATTAATTTATATAGAGACGAGATCATTGGCTTGGATAAACTACCAATCAATTATGTCGCTTATACAACAGCCTTTAGAGCTGAAGCCGGTTCTGCAGGTAGAGACACCAGAGGCATTTTAAGACAGCATCAATTCAATAAGGTCGAACTCATTAAATTCACTTTGCCGGAAGACAGTGAAAAAGCACATCAAGAGATGCTGAAGCATTCAGAAAAAGTATTGCAGTTATTGAACCTGCCTTACCGAATAGTTTCACTTTCAACGGGAGATTTGGGGTTTGCTATGCAGAAGACCTATGACATTGAAGTATGGATTCCTGGACAAAACATGTATAGAGAAATCGGATCGATTTCTAATGCCGGCGAGTTTCAGGCAAGACGCGCTAACATTCGTTTCAAAAGAAACAAGGATGCAAAGACCGAATTCGTACATACGCTTAACGGTTCAGGTTTAGCCGTCGGAAGAACGATGATTGCGATTATGGAGAACTATCAAAATAGCGACGGCAGCATTACGATCCCTGATGTTTTAGTGCCTTATATGAAAGTAAATGCCATTAAATAGCCCATAATTTACAACAATTAACAAAGTTTTAAATAATAGTTGAAGTATTGATAATAAACATTTATACTAAGGGTACTTCATTTTTCTCTCTCAATAGAAGAGCCACTCGTGTTAAGCTTTCTTAATAAGGTGGCTTTTCTTTATTGTGTGATAAAATTATTATGCAAATACATGGTCAAAACGAGGTGAATTAAAGTGAGAATATATTATGTAGAAGATGAAAAAGATTTATCTGAAATCATCAGAAAATATCTAGTCAGAGAAAACTACGACGTCACGGTCTTTTATGATGGCGAAACAGCAATGCGCCATATTTATGATCAGGTCGATTTGTGGATTCTAGATATTATGCTTACTGGACAAGTTGATGGATTTGATTTGATTTCTGCAATCAAGCAAGCAAATCCGGACGCAGCAGTCATCTTTACCTCAGCCAGAGATCAAGCGCTCGATAAAATCAAAGGATTAGAACTCGGTTCAGATGATTATCTAGCAAAACCGTATTCACCAAGAGAACTGATTTTGCGTGTTAAGGCGATTTTAAAGCGTAAACACGCACGCCCTGGACATATGAGTTATAGTGAATATAACATCTCACTAGACTCTAGAGAAATCAAACACGGTGAACACTATATTGAATTAACCAACAAAGAATTTGAAATGTTATTGGTATTCCTTAAAAACAAGCAACAACCAATTGAAAGAAAATTATTATTAGAAACCATTTGGGGAAAGAGTTATGTTGGATCGGATAGAGTCGTTGATGATTTACTGCGCCGCCTCAGATCCAAAATGCCACTCTTAAGAATTGAAACGATTTACGGGTACGGCTATCGCTTATTATGAACAAATTTAAGTTAACCACACAAATCAACATTATCTTTTCATTTGTCACAATCCTCGGTTGTGTGGTTTTTCTTTTTGTCTTAAACTTATCTTTTGTTAGAGGTTATGAAACTCAAAACCGGATTTACTTAAACGGTTATTTAGAAAAAATTAAAGAGGCGTATACACCGTCCCTTGACACATTTGGATATGACTATGAATCGATATACAATGATTTTCTAATCATCGAGGAAGGCATAGTCATTGCCTCATCAAATAACTCGGTTGCCGTCAGTGATACGAACATCATTAGAGATCAGATCATCGATAAATATTTTAAGCCGGGACAAGTGTTTAATTTTAGAACGGTTGAATATACAAGAGTTGGCAGTGTCGGTTACTTAGGCGAAGTCGTTAACGACACCGATAATCCGAAGTATGCAATCATTGTCATATCAAATACGCAGCAATACATTAATGATATGACCGGCAATGTACCGTTTTATACAACACTGGCATTCCTAAACGTCTTGGCACTTGGCATCATCATCATTTGGCTGTGGAGTTCAAATACCGTTAAAAAACTTAAGGAACTTCAACTGGTTGTCGATGACATGATTAAAGACAATTATCAGACAGAGGTAGCCATTGAAGCAGCTGAAGAAATACAGTCGCTCGCTAAGGCAATTGATAACATGCGTGTAGAAATTAAGGACAATGAAGAAACCAAGAAAGAAATGATCCAGAACCTTGGACACGATTTAAAAACACCGATTGCTGTTATCAAGTCCTACGCAGAAGCCATTCAAGACGGCATTGAAGATAAAGAATCAGCAGCACTCATTATTAAGCAAGCAGATGTCTTAAACAACAAAGTCAAACAGATTATTGAGTACAGTAAGATTGGTTTCATTGATTTTGATCAACTGCGTGAAGACGTATCGATGAAAGAAGTGATCCACCAAGTCGTGGATCACTACAAGTATTTAACAAATGCGAAATTCATCGTTGATATTGAAGATGACTGGAAACATAAAATGATTAAGGAAAACTTCTATATTGCACTATCTAATATCATCGATAATGCCGTGCGCTATGCAGTGACCAAAATCGTCATCCAATTAAAAAATAAAAAGCTCACCGTATTTAATGACGGTGAGCCAATTGAAAATCAAGTATTGCCTAAAATATTTAAAGCCTATGAAAAAGGCAGCAGAGGTCAATTTGGTTTAGGCTTAGCGATTGTTAAAGAAACGCTTGACCGATTTGAACTAAGGGTTGATGTATGCAACCACGAAAATGGCGTATTATTTACGATAGAGCCGCAATAATCATTGCTGCTCTTTTTTTATAGTCATCCGGCGTTAAATCTGACATGTGATTAGGTAATTGAATCGGCAGTTCTTTTGCATCAAATCTTGGAATAATATGGACATGGTAATGGAATACCGTTTGACCAGCAACCGAATCGTTGTTGTTCAACAAATTAAGTCCAGGAGCATTAAAAGCTTGTTTAATGGCACCGGACAACCTATGAACAACACCGAATAAATGCTTAAAGGTTTGGGCAGGCACTTCAAATAGATTGGCATAAGCTGTTTTAGTAACCACCAGCGTATGTCCAGGTGTTGTCTGCGTAATATCAAGGAAGGCTATCACCAAATCGTCTTCATAGACAATTGATGCAGGAATTTCCCTTTTAATGATTTTGGTAAAAATCGTTTCCATCTGAATCAACTCCTTTATTCAATTATAACAAATTGTCTTATTGTGGATGACAATTTTTAGTGTTATAATCTAATTGATTATATAGAAGGGAAGTTTAGCATATGAAAAAAATACCAATTGGTATCTCAGGACGTCACGTACACCTGACACAAGCACATTTAGAAATATTATTCGGGAAGGGATACGAGTTAACTGTTTTTAAGATGTTAAGCCAACCTGGTCAATATGCAGCAGAAGAGAAAGTAAATGTTGTTTCTCCTCAAGGATTAGCGTTAGAAGGCGTAAGAATTTTAGGTCCAGTCAGAAAAGCTTCACAAGTTGAAGTATCTCAATCAGATTGCATCAGATATAAATTTACTGCACCGGTACGTTCAAGTGGCGATGTTGCAGGTAGTGGTGCATGTAAACTCGTTGGTCCAAAAGGTGAAGTCGAGTTGACAGAAGGTGTCATCATTGCTGATCGACACATTCATTTTTCACCTGAAGAAGCAGCTGAATTCGGCGTTTCAGATAAAGAAGTGGTTTCCATTCAAATTGCCGGCATTAAACCAGGCATACTCGATAACGTTTTATGTAGAGTAAATCCTAATTTTAGACTAGACTGTCATTTAGATACAGATGATGGGGCAGCATTTATGTTAAGAAATGGTGATACAGCGACCTTGGTAAAAAAATACGTTATTGTTGCATAAAGGAAACTTATGAAAAAAAGAAATAGACAACAAGTGTTTCGTGATCCATTATACGGATACATTCATATTGACTATGATCTGATTACGAAGCTAATTGATTCATCGGTTTTCCAAAGATTAAGAAGAATTAGACAGCTATCCGGCGTCCACATGGTTTTTCATGCTGCAGAACATTCCAGATTTTCTCATTCTTTAGGTGTTTATGAACTGGCTTACCGCTTTTTAGATATTCCAGAAATTAAAGAAAACTTAAATGAACGCGAAAGTATTTTATTTTTAGCAACCGCGCTGCTGCATGATATTGGTCATGGAGCATATTCACATGCCTTTGAATATGTCTTTAAAGTCAATCACGAAAAGATTGGTGCAATGCTTATTTTAGAGCATCCTGAATTACGAGCGATACTAGATACGGTTGATGCTGATTTTGCAGCAGATATCGCATCAATCATTTTAAAGAAAAAGAAATTTCCTTTGATTGAACAACTGATTTCTTCTCAGCTGGATATTGACAGACTAGATTATTTGGAAAGAGATGCATATTTTACTGGTGCAGCATATGGTCATATCGATTTAGATAGATTGATGCGTGTTGTCTTAGTAAAAAACAAGAAACTCGTATTTAAGGCATCTGGCATTCACGCCATTGAAAACTACTTAGTCGCTAGATATCATATGTACTGGCAAGTCTATTACCATCCAAAAGCCAGAGCCTATGAAGTGATCTTAGAAAAGATCTATTTAAGAGTCAAAGACTTGCTTAAAACGGATTTTGATTTTGGTCACGATGTATCCTCTTTAAAAGTGATTCTTAAAAATCCAGAAGACATGTATGCCTATTTAGAAATTGATGATTTTTATATGAATGGACTGATTGCCTACTTCTTAAAATCAAAAGACCAGATTCTAAAGACATTGGCGCATGATTTCTTAAATAGAAACATTTGGGAATTCGTTGATGATACCGAAGAGAATCAAGATAAAATCAACGACATATATCAAAAACTAAACGATGAAGAAAAGAAATACTTTACACTAAAGACTTCAGTGACACAAGGTGCTTATCATGCAACAGAGGCAAATTTGGGTGACCAGATTTACATTTTAACAGATAAGAATGTTGTTACACCGCTATCTAAATATTCATCGATTGTGCATTCGCTCATTTCAACATCAATGAAACATGATCCGAAGTTTTTCTATAGAAAATGAAAAAGAAAATCTTGGCAAATAAGAACAAGATGCCCAATATCGCGTTCCAGTTACCTGCCAGTTCAAGTGCATCAATGCCCGGGAATTTATAGCCTCCAAAAAACAAGGTGCTGATAATGGTGGCGGAAATAAAGATGTTGACATATTCCCCGAAAAGGTAAAGTGCCAGTTTCATACTGCTGTATTCCGTATGAAAACCACCGATCAGCTCACTTTCTGTTTCTGCAAGGTCAAAGGGTGTACGGTTGGTTTCTGCAAAGGCACAGGTAAGGAAAATAATGAAAGCCACAGGTTGGTATAGCACATTCCAATGCCCGTGGGCCTGTGCTTCTACAATATCTCTCAGGCTCAGCGAACCGGTAGCCATTACCAACGGAATAATACTCAATCCCATGGCCAGTTCATAACTGATCATTTGGGAAGAAGCCCTTACAGCTCCCAGCAAGGAAAATTTATTATTGGAAGCCCATCCGCCGATCATCACACCATATACACCAATGGATAATACTCCGAATACATACAGGATGCCTACATCCAGGTCGGCAATCTGCAAGGCAAAATTTCTTCCGCTGA
>CAZIZJ010000036.1:0-10230 GCA_964543675.1 uncultured Acholeplasma sp.
ACTATATCATGCATTGCGTAACCCTGCCTTTTCATAATATATTTGTTTAATGATTTTCATTCTAAGACGTCTTTTTAACACATATTCTAGCGTTGGCGACAATCCATCTAGCTGATAAGCAAATTCATCGACTAGTTCCAAGAGATGATTGTCTAAATCATCATGTAAAATTTCCAAAAAGGATTGATTACCAATATACTTTACACATTTAAACAAATGCACTGGATAAAATATTTTAAGTCTTTCTAGTGCTGATTCAATGCTTTCACCATAAGATGCTTTAAAATAATCAATATTGATACTGCCATGACTTAAAAATGAGGATTCAAAAACATCTTGTGATAAGTTAAATACCTTGCATCTGAAATATAAAACAACATTTTGCATATCGGTATATCTGATGAAATATTTTGTTAATGCAGCATCCATTGATTGATTGACGCTTTTGTACAGTAGTTGATGCAGATATTTAAATATGCCATCCGAAATTTCTTTTGAAGTTTTACCTTTAAGATCTTTTAAAAGGTTCTTTAATGCTGTTTCTGTTTTTAAAGATGCTTCTGATGCTAAGATGGCTTCAACATCACTGTATTTATAAAATGATAATTCATCATCCAAAGTTTTTAGTGACATATTCAATAGATGGTGTTTGAATACGGATGTTAAGGTAATATGATTCTGGGTTAAAAAGAATAGTTGAAATATAACATGGTCAAAAGGAAACAATGACTTTAAGAATGCCATCAATGAAAGTTCATCTTCATAAAATGATTGGTCAACAGATACTTGTTTTTTAAATACCTGCATACTTTCCAATGTATTAATGAGTTCATTTTTGGACAAATGTCTTAATTGTTCCACTTGTTTCAAATCAATTAACTGTGTTGATTTAGATTTAATAACACCATTGATATATCCCAGATCAGCCATTTTTACCCTAACCTTTCATAGATTTCTTGTTCATATTTTTTAACCAGCGCTTCTACAAATGATGCTAAAGAAAAGTTTAAATCATAAACATCACCAACAAGTAAAAAACCACCATCAATATCTTCTGGTTCATTTGATAACTTGAAAGATGCTTTACCCAAAGCACTATTTAGTAAGTCACAATCAACCAGTGCACCTTTTTGCGTAGATAATGCACTAAGATAAACTGGGTAGTCTTTTTTAGATACTTTAATGACTTCATTGCCACTTGTTTTTTCCATTTTGATTTTAGATGCAACAAAATCCAGTAATTCTTTTCCTTTTAAACCTTTTAAAAATGTAAACACCTGATCAAACAAGCTTTCGATAACTTGTTGTTTAACCTTTTCAACTTCTAATTTCAGTTCGCGTTGATATGTCTGTTTTAAAGAAGTTAATGTTTCTTGTAGTTGTTGATCAAATGCATCTATTTCTGACCTAGATGCAGCATCAATTTGCTGTTTTGCTTCTTTGAGTTTTAATTCGGCATTTTCTTTGGCAGTAAAAAGAATTGAATCACTTTCTTTTTTGGCATTATCTAAAATGATTTGTTCAATCGTTTTACGCATTGCTAATCACTTAAGACGGTAATGCAGTATACATCAAGATAGAAACAAGTAATGCTAAGATCGCATATGTTTCAACTAATACTGTCATTGAAATACCACGGGTAGATGAGTCTGGTTGTTTTGCAGTCATTAAAATGGCTGATTTTGCAACCGCACCTTGATAAATGGCAGATACTAAACCAACGAGTGCAATTGGTAGTGCTGCAGCTAAATACTGTAGACCCTCTTCATTGCTTAAATTAGCAATCGCTCCACCTAAAAACCCTAGTTTTTGTAGCAGTAATACTGCAACTAAGAAACCATACATCCCTTGGGTACCAGCTAATGCCTGTAAAACGAAGACTTTCCCAAACAACTCAGGTTTTTCACTTAAGACACCTGCAGCTGCTTGTCCTGCAATCATCACACCAATAACCGAACCAAAGCCTGCAAGTATCGCAGCCAGTGCAACGCCTAAGAGTGCGTAGAATAGACCAAGATCATCATTATAAAATGTTTGACCTTCTTCTAATATTAATAACATATTCATTTTCTTTCCTCCAATAATTTATTATTTTTTATTGCATAAATATATTTTAACTCAAGTTGTAGTGGCGCATATAAGATACCGCCACCAGAATAAAACTTACCGAAAAATTCTAAATACTGCAAACGGCCAGTATGAACATATGCGGACAACAAATTCATGACGAAATTAAATAGATGTCCAACCAAGTAAATGATTGCCGCAAAGAAAATCCCAATAAAACCAGCACCAAGTACCATTTCTGCAAGCAAGTTCATCGTTGATGCAATAACTGCACCAGATAATGCAAGTGCCAATATTCTAGAATATGATAGCACATCGCCCATATATGCTGTTGCATTATATAGCGAGATGACACCCGATAAAGCTTTTGAGAAAACATTTTTTTGTGTATGTCCGCTAAAGAGTAATATGAGCACCACTCCCAAACCAATAGCACCTAAACCAATATAAGATAGATCTGGCAATAATAGCCATAATGGAATACCAGATAGTATCAAGATCCATGATATACCTTCTGACAGCGCCGAAAGTATATCGCCTGCTCTAACTAAGTTAATTACTTTTAAGATTAATCCACAAACAATATGCAATCCACCTATTGCTACACATAAGGTTAACATCACAAGTGGTTGATTAATTAAATCAATTGTAAATTCTGGTGGCAGGATACCGATTGGATAACCAAATATTGAACCATACAATATCCCTGCGAAAATTGTTGATATGCCTGATAATCCAAAGACGGTCAGCATCGATTTAAACGTCCCTTTTGGTTTTTTGAAATAAAGGAAACTCGCACAGAAAATGAGTAGCACGACACCATAACCGATATCACCCATCATCATCCCGAAGATAATCCAATACCAGAAACTCATTACTGGATTCGGATCAACCTCGTCAGCTGATGGTGGCGAAAACATGTTGGTAATTGTCTCAAATGGTGCAACAATTGCATTATTTTTATATGCTGTTGGTATAACTTCTCCTTCTTCTGGATCAACGATATCCATTTCATAAAAGACATTTGCATCATCCAAAGATGTTTTTAAGGCATCAATATTATCTGCGATGACCCATCCTTCAATATATGATGTATGCACAGTTTTCATATAATCAATATTATCTCTTTTTTTATCATTTACTAATTGATCATAATAAACTTTCAAGTCAGTTGTTGTTTCTTTATATTTATCAATTTCTGTTTCTAGTTCATTGATTCTATTTTTATGTTTTAAAATTTCATTTTCAAAACCTTTAATGATTAACTCTGGTCGTTGCGCATAATGCGGCAAATCATCAACAATCGCTTGATATTCACTAAAAATTAACTGTCTCAGCTCGTTTTGATTTAAAACAACATCAATGGTGATGACCTTATCATCAACATCCAATACTTTTAACGCAATATATCTTAGTTGCAACAATTCTAATAAATTAAATCTAAATAGTGAGAATACGCTATCTTTTTCGATTTCGTTTCTTAAGTCAACCAAGTGTTTTTTAATATCTTGATAGAAAGATGGACATTGGCTAATGCGCGAAAAATATGGCAGACAGCTTTCTAATTCTTTTTCACTGGATATTAGTTGATGATTTAATTGTTCCAATGTTTTGCCAAACTGCGCATATGCTTGACTAAATGTTAGCGTGCCTGAATCCAAATGAATCATTTCAAATGCTGCACCAAGCATTTTTAAAATATTTTCTTTATCTGCTTTTTTATATGTCAAACTGATGTACTGATATGTTTTAGTTTCTTGATAAATATTTAGTTCATAAAGAAAATCTTTCAACAAAACATCTTTGTTAACCTTTGACTTCATTTTTCCAAAAATAGTTTCCGTATAAATTGCATCGTTTAAAGCTTTTGTCGTAATATTCAAATGTTTGAATGGCACATGAGCTGTCATATCTTCTTTGACTGCCGCAATCGATGCTTTAGTACTTTCAATTGTTTTTTGAATATCAATGATGCGATAAATAATTTCTTCATTCACATCACTTTTAGGTAGGGATTTCTTGATTTTCTTTTCCAAAGAGAAGCGATTCAAAATATCAATGGCCCGCAGTTTATCTGTTTCAAATTGCTGAATTTTTGCATTAACTTCCTCTTCTTTTTCAAACAAATCCAATCCTTTTGAAATTTCTAAGTCAAATCCTGCAAACCGCATTTTCTTAATAATTGATTTTTCTTTGACATCCGCTACAACAAAATAACTGCGCTTGTTATAGTCATCTAGCGGTGTATGCTCCATATCAAACTGCGTGATTGCATTTAAAAAATTGTCTTTATGCTTTTGATCAACAGAAAAATAAAAAACATCAGCAATCCTAATTTTCTTCGCATCAGCAATAGCTACTCTAAGTTGTTCATAAGGTCTTAATTCATCTATTTTTTGTTTCACTATTGCAATATGCTTATTTTCGTTTGAAATTTCATTTTCTAACTCTAAAATCCTAGATACCACTTGATCTAGATCAGCATTGATGTTGTCAAATTTCTCAGTTGTAATGTGAATGGCCGATGTCGCTGTTGTTTTTTCTTGTCTATTTTCCAATATTTCTATCGATTGATTGACTTTTTGAACAAATGTGAAGTCGGATTTATTAAGATTGTGTTTTTCATCCAGCATAAAAGAAGCATTTTTTTGTATGATTGAAAGGACATGTTCCTTTTGGTCATTTAATACAAATAAGTTTGCTTTTTTTACAGGAATAATCACTTTGAAACAACCTCTTTAATTAACTTATTGCTAAACTCGGTTTCTAATGTTTTCATTTTTTGATGGTAATGTTCATTAATCTTTTGCTTTTCACTCAAAAAATCATCACTAAATTGTTTTTTGCTTTTTTCAAAAGCAGTTAGTAACTCATTTTTGGATTGATTGACATTGTCTATACCATCATTTTTAGCGCGTGTTACTAAATCCTCATAATCTGCTTGAATTTTTTTAGCTTGAAGCAATGCTTCATTTATGAGTGTCTGTGCAACTTGTTCTGATTGAATGATTTTTTCTAATGTATTCATATGCTACCTTTTATAGTACTTCCTTTCTTGTCATATCTAAAAATATTTTAACGACGGCAATTAAGATGACCGTTAACTCTAATCTGCCAATAAACATACCGGCAATGCCTATCCATAATATGATTGGATCTGCTGAAACTTGATTAATACCGCTTGACCAACCAACTGTTCCTAAGAGCGCTGCAAACTCGAAGACTGAGTTTTGAACACTATTTCCAAAAGACATATAAATAAAACTACCCGTTAATAGTATCAGTATGTAAATAATAATAAATGCATAGTTGTGTCTGATTTCTACGTCGGATACTTTCTCATATTTTCCAAATCTTAAAATGAAATGTGTCTGTATCGTTCTTACATGACTTATTTTATCACGGATATACCAATAAGACGACTTTAATGCAAGTGCAATACGACTTTGTTTAATTGCACCAGTTGTTGAACCAATTTGACCACCAATCATCATAATCAATATCATCAAACCTATCGTCAATGGTGGTAGTATAAATAAGTTTGGAATAATCTGCAAACCAGTTGTTGTTATTCCTGAGATGAATTGAAAAGAGGCGACTCTAAATGCATAATCAAAGTTCCAACCCAACATCGTCGTAATATTCAAACTCATCAATCCAACAAAACAGATAAACCCAATCAATAAAATGATCCATTCCGCATGAAAAAATGCCTGCTTAAACTTTCCAGTAATTATCAGCGTATGAATTAGAAAATTGGTTGAGCCTAAAATCATTAAACCCATGGCAACAATTTCAATACCTAAGTTATTGTAATAACCAAGCGACTGACTATGCGGTGCAAACCCACCGGTTGAAAGTGCTGTAATTGAATAGTTTACTGCATCAAACCAATCCATCCCCAGCATCATAAATAACATCATACCAATGAAGACATAACCAAGATATATGCCTAAAATAAGACGTGCTGATTTAGCGACATTGCTAATGAGTTTATCGTTATGACCTTCGGCATTATAAAGTCTCATGCCATATCGATCTGAAATTGTTGAGGTAATAACAAGCACTAAACCAATACCACCAAATAGCGTTAAGAAATTGCGATAAATAATAAATATTTTGGGTAGCGAGTCGGCATCATAAAGTGAAATACCTGTCGTCGTATAACCAGCAGTTGTTTCAAACATTGCCTGTGTAAAATTTGCGCCATAAATCATAAAAGGCGTTGCAGATATCACAATGACAACAACCCACATAATGACCAGAAAAACTGCATCTTCAAATCGTGCTAATTTTTCTAAATGTTTGTTTTTTAAAACAAGTGTCATTAAAAAGCCAATAATGACTGCAAAAATACCTGGACCTAAAAAATTCCATATATAATTTACTTCATCAGGATAAATAAAAAGTAGCAAAGTCGGTAACATAATAATTAAGCCTGATAATATGATAAATATCCCTAAATAACCAAATAATAGTGGGTAACCTTTTAATGATTTCTTCATTTTTTATTGGATTCCATGCCTTTTTTAAGCATCATAAAAATGTGTTTTTGATCTTCAGCTGCAGAAACAATTAACATTTTGTCACCCAATTCAATTTGCGTACGTCCATTCGGAATAATGACATTGCTATCCCGAAGAATACACGCGATGTTAATTCTTAGTGGTAAAGATAAATTCATAATTTGCTTGCCATGCAAACCATATTCATTTTTCACTTCAATTTCAGTAATTGCAATCTTCTCGTCTTCCATCGAAAGTGTTTTAAACATAGATTTAATATTTGCTTCTTCTTTAATAATTTGACCAAGCATATAAATTGATGAAATTACTGTACTGATACCTAATTTCTTAAATACTTCAACTCTTTTTGGATTAAGTACACGACAAATTGCCTTTTTAATGCCAAAGAATCTTTTTGCAATAAGACAAGTAATATAGTTGTCAATATCGTTTTCCGATAATGCAACAATCACATCGGCGTCTTTTGCACCAGCATCTTCAAAAGTATATGATTTCGTTGGATCACCCATAAAAACCGGTATACGATTATTTTCAGAAATATATTTTGCAGCAATGTCACTATCATTAATCACAATTAATTGATGCTTTTCCTTAATAAACATGCTAATAATGTACTCGGCATCACTATGACCACCTGCAACAACAATTTTCATAATTCATCTGCTCCTTCTAATTTAAAAAATGCCTCCAATGAAAGATTAGATGGATAAATTGGTTTAATTCGTGTATTCTCAATTAATTTACCTTTAGCAACATCATATAATCTGACATAAATTAAAGGTACATCATAAAATGTCATTGCTAAATGCGAAATATAAATATTCGCATTATCATCACCTGTAACAATCACTATTCTTTGTGCATTGACTAGTTTAACTGCATCCAAAACTGCAAGATCAGTTGCATCACCAAAGGTGATATTACCAGAAAAATCATCTTGAATTTTTCTAAACGCATCTTGAGCCTTATCAATTATATCAACGCTTTCGCCCGATTTTGACAAGTGTCTTGCAATATTCGCTCCAAGCCTACCAGAACCAACTACAACTGTTTTATGTCTCATACATCACCAACATTATTTTTTTGACAATATCATTGATATTGTATCATGTTTGCACCAAATGACCAACAGTTTTTATTTAAAGCAGCTTGTAAATACATAATTTTTTTACTTAAATAAAAATCCACGCCTTCAAGACGTGGTTTTTCTCCTACGCCTATAAGGCTTTGTTACTGGCGACCCTCATTTGAGGGTCTTTTTGATTGCCCAATTGCCTTGGACACTCTTACTTACCCGTAAACGGGTCCTTATACTCCTTGACGCTCTTCTTATCCTGCAATTGATCGTTTACTTCTTGATTGCGGATATAGTTCTGAACTGTTTGCTTGTTTAGACCTACGGTCGAAACGTAGTATCCTTCTGACCAGAAGTGTCGAGATCCATAGTTGTATTTCAAATTGGCATGCTCGTCAAAGATCATCAAGCTGCTTTTTCCCTTCAAATATCCCATGAATGAGCTCACTGCTAGCTTGGGCGGTATCTTGACGAGCATATGGATGTGGTCAGGCATAACGTGTGCTTCGACTATTTCCACGCCTTTGTATTCACACAGGCGTCGAATGTATTTGCCAATATCGCTTCTTAACTTAGCGAAGATTACCTTGCGGCGATACTTTGGCGCGAACACGATGTGGTATTGGCAGTTCCACTTAGTATGTGATAAACTACTTGTGTCATCATTCTTTTTAGTTCTGATGATAGAATCCTCCTTGGTTTAATTTGGTGTAATAGGCAATTGGTTATTACCATTATACCAACCAAGGGGATTCTTTTTGTTTATCGCTTCCGCTTCTTTGATCCCACCCGCATAGCAGGTGGTTCTATGTTAACCTGCGGCTAACATAATTGGCATGCTCGTCAAAGATCATCAAGCTGCTTTTTCCCTTCAAATATCCCATGAATGAGCTCACTGCTAGCTTGGGCGGTATCTTGACGAGCATATGGATGTGGTCAGGCATAACGTGTGCTTCGACTATTTCCACGCCTTTGTATTCACACAGGCGTCGAATGTATTTGCCAATATCGCTTCTTAACTTAGCGAAGATTACCTTGCGGCGATACTTTGGCGCGAACACGATGTGGTATTGGCAGTTCCACTTAGTATGTGATAAACTACTTGTGTCATCATTCTTTTTAGTTCTGATGATAGAATCCTCCTTGGTTTAATTTGGTGTAGTAGGCAATTGGTTATTACCATTATACCAACCAAGGGGATTCTTTTTTTATCGCTACTGCTCTTTTGATTCCACCCGCATAGCAGGTGGTTTTAGGTTAGTCTGCGACTAACATAATTAAAAAGTACGCTGTTAACGTACTTATAGATTTCGCCTTAAATGTGTCCTGCTTGAGATTTCATAATATTTTCTCTTAAATCTTTTTCTAACTTGGAATAGTCAACTGCTTCTTTTTTGGTTTGTTGACTCAATGTTTGTGTCAGTTGATCATAAAGTGCTTTTGCCTGTTCCATTGAATGACTGATTTGTGCATTGACTGCGTAAATACTGAGCGTGTTGTTTTTAAAGACGATTGCCCCACGACTAATGAATACAAAAGTTTCCAACTCTCCTTGAACCAGTTTCAAGTAGCCATGATTAATTGTTGAAATCAGTGGCATGTGCTGATTAAGGATGGCGAACTGACCATCTTTTTTCATAATAAGTGCATAATCAATCGTTTCTGAAAACTTGGTTTCTGTCTGAACCATTACTTTTATTTTCATAGTGTTTCTGCCTTCTTAATGGCATCATCGATTGTTCCTACCAGTAAGAATGCTTCTTCTGGTAAACTATCGTGTTTACCTTCAAGAATTTCTTTAAATCCTCTCACTGTTTCTGCAACCGGTACAAATGCACCAGGCTGACCAGTAAATCTTTCTGCAACATGCATGTTTTGAGATAAGAAATATTGAACACGTCTTGCTCGGTGAACAACAAGCTTATCTTCATCTGATAATTCGTCCATCCCCAGAATAGCAATAATATCCAATAACTCATGATAACGCTGCAAAACACGCTGTACTTCACGTGCCACATCATAATGTTCATGACCAACCACCGATGGGGTTAGTGCACGTGATGTTGAAAGCAGTGGATCAACTGCAGGATAAATACCGTCTTCCGTTAATTTTCTGCTTAAGCTGGTTGTTGCATCTAAATGCGAAAAGACCGTTGCTGGTGCAGGATCGGTATAATCGTCTGCCGGCACGTAAACTGCTTGAATTGATGTAATAGAACCATATCTGGTTGAGGCAATTCTTTCTTGCAGCTTACCCATTTCAGTGGCTAGTGTTGGTTGATAACCAACAGCTGATGGCATTCTGCCTAAAAGCGCTGATATTTCACTACCTGCCTGAATATATCTGAATATGTTATCGATGAACAACAAAACATTTTGTTTCTCGCCGTCCCTGAAATATTCAGCCATGGTTAAACCAGTTAAGGCAACTCTTAAACGCGCACCTGGTGGTTCATTCATTTGACCAAAGATTAAGGTTGTTTTATCAAGAACCCCTGATTGCTTCATTTCATGATAAAGTTCATGACCTTCACGAATACGTTCACCGACGCCAGTGAAAAC
>CAZIZJ010000037.1:0-3420 GCA_964543675.1 uncultured Acholeplasma sp.
GCATTATCTGATGCAAAAATGACTGCCAAAGACATTCATCAAATCTTATTGGTTGGTGGATCAACAAGAATTCCAGCAGTTCAAGAACTAGTGACCAAAGAATTTGGTAAAGAACCGAATAAATCAGTCAATCCGGATGAAGTCGTCGCAATGGGTGCAGCGATTCAAGGTGCAGTCCTTGCGGGTGATGTCAAAGATGTCTTATTGCTTGACGTTACACCATTATCACTTGGTATTGAAACACTAGGTGGCGTATTTACGAAACTGATTGCTAGAAATACAACGATTCCAACCTCGAAATCCCAAGTCTTTTCAACGGCTGCTGATAATCAGCCAGCTGTTGACATCCATGTGCTTCAAGGTGAAAGACCAATGGCAACCGACAACAAAACGCTTGGACGTTTCCAATTGAGTGACATTCCATTGGCACCACGTGGTGTTCCGCAAGTTGAAGTGACATTTGATATTGACGCCAACGGTATCGTATCGGTTAAAGCAAAAGACTTAGGCACCAATAAGGAACAAAAGATTACCATTACCGGTAATGGTGGCTTGTCTAAAGAAGAAATTGACCAAATGGTTAAACAAGCAGAAGAAAATGCTGAAGCTGATGCGAAAAGAAAAGAAGAAGCAGATGTTAGAAATGAATCAGACAACTTCATTTTCCAATCAAAGAAATCTTTAGAGGATTTAGGCGACGAAGCAACCGATGAAGAGAAAGAAACTGTCAACAAGGCGATTGCTGAATTAGAAGAAGCATTAAAAGGCGAAGACTTAGAACTGATTAAGACCAAGAAAGACGAACTCATGAAAGCATCGCAGTCGATTGCAATCAAGGCATATGAAAAAGCTAGTAAGACAAAAGACGGCGAAAGCACTGAATCATCTGAAGGTGATGATGCTGATACAGTAGATGCTGAATTTACTGAGAAATAATTAAGCAGGGAGATTTCCCTGCTTCAACCTATATAAAATGATTAAGGTATGGTATTATGGCACAAAAAAGAGATTACTATGAAGTCCTTGGTTTAAAAAAAGGTGCTTCGACAGACGAAATTAAAAAAGCATATCGCGGATTGGCAAAAAAATATCATCCAGACGTCAATAAAGAAGCAGATGCAGAATCGAAATTCAAAGAAGTTCAGGAAGCATATGATGTTTTAAATGATCCACAAAAGAAAAGTCAGTATGACCAGTTTGGTCATGCATCAACCAATGGCGATCCATTTGGCGGCTTTGGCGGCGGTGGTGGTTTTGGTGGATTTGAAGACATCATCAACTCGTTTTTTACTGGTGGCAGAAGCCAAAGAAGAGAAAAGACCCAAGGTGATGACATTCAAATGCGCATGACGGTTGACTTCATGGAAGCTGTTTTAGGCACGAAGAAACCAGTTGATGTCGAAATCACTGAGGACTGCAGACACTGTCATGGTTCTGGTGCTGAAAGCTCTAAAGATATCGATACATGTAACAGATGTCACGGTACAGGTTACATCAATATTGAACAAAGAACATTTTTAGGTACCATGCGCAGCCAATCGGTTTGTCCGGTTTGTGGTGGTAAAGGTCAAACGATTAAGACGAAATGTCATGTATGTGCAGGCAATGGTCGCACCAAGACCAAGAAGAATGTTGATGTCAAAATACCAGCCGGTATTGATAATGATATGACACTGCGTGTACCTGGTTACGGTCACGGCGGTAAAAAAGGCAGTGAAGCAGGCGATTTATACATTAACTTCAGAGTGAGACCGCATAAAATCTTTAAACGAAACGGCATCGATATTATCCTTGATGTACCAATTACCTTTACCCAGGCAGCACTAGGCGATAAGGTTGAAGTACCAACCATTTATGGAAAAGTGGACTTAACCATCCCACAAGGCATTCAATCAGGCACCATGCTTAGATTAAAAGATAAGGGTACGCTAGATGTCAGAAGCGGTAGAAAAGGTGATCAGCATGTCATCATTACCGTTGAAACACCGAAGAACCTATCTAGTGAAGAAAAGAAGTTGTTTGAGCAATTAAAAAATCTAGACGTGCCAAGAAAAAAGACTACTTGGGATAAATTCAAAGAATTTTTTACAAATTAAGAGGCACTGCCTCTTTTTTGTTATATAATTGTTAATATATTTAAGGAGGAATTAATCATGATTTTGATTAAACATCATAATGAAGGAAATTTAGAGCCATACTTTTATTTCGCGACTGAAATGTATGTTTTAAATCATCTCTTAAAAGGAGATGAAACCTACTTTTTTACTTGGAGAATCAAAGGCATTGTCTCTGGTAAAAATCAGGTCATCGAAAATGATACGATGTTTACCATCATTACCAAAAAAAGCGGCATGGGATTTTCCTTTAAGACCTATTTAGGCAAGATCATTGACGCATTTAAAAAGCTTGGGGTTGACTTAGAATTCAGTGGCAGAAACGATATTCTCTTAGAAGGAAAAAAGGTTAGCGGCAATGCCTTCCTACAAAATAAAAACGGCATGCTGATGCACGGTACCTTGATGTATGACCTTGATATTGAAACGATGGTCAGATCATTAACACCGCCTGATGAAAAGTTGATTTCAAAAGGAATCGCCTCAGTCAGTTCACGAGTCAATAATCTAAAACCGTACTTAAACGGCATGACCCATGATGAACTCGTGAGTTTTCTGGAAAAAGAACTTTGTGATCAGGTTTACGAATTAAACGAAAAAGAGATTGAACAAATCAAAGCTGATGCCAAACAGTACATGACAGACAGCTATCTATATCAAGAACAGCCACCATTTACTCAAGTCCTTAAAAAACGTTTTACCTGGGGCATGATTGAAGTGATGCTAGACATCAAAGAAGGCATTGTTCAAAGCTTGAAACTGCATGGTGATTTCTTTGAATTAAAAGAAGGGCTTTTAGCATTTGAAACAGCATTTAAAGATGTGAAATATATCTACAAGGATATACAGGAAATTATCGAAAAAAATCCGATTTCTGATTACATTTTAGGTGCAGATAACCAAGATTTACTTGATTTATTTAAAGATGCATTTTTAAACGTCTAATCACGTCAATTTTATTGACTTATCAAGTCGTTTTATATATAATACATTAGGTTGAGGTGAATTTTATGAAAATCATTGTAAAAGAGTTAGAACCCATAACCTCGATTGACATGAATCTGGATTTAAAAGGATTCATTGAAAAGGCAATTGACTTAGAAAATTTAAATAATGTACATGTCACAGGCAAAATAGTTAAAGATGAAGAAACGGTTGTTTTAGAACTTACTGTAGCACTAGAAGTCATACAAAAGTGTGCTAGAACATTAAAGCCAGTCAATTATCCTTTGACATTTGACACCAAAATCATTTTTTCTAAAGATGAAGACATTATGGATTACATCCTAGAAGAAGAGATTGAATT
>CAZIZJ010000037.1:3430-9957 GCA_964543675.1 uncultured Acholeplasma sp.
GCAGAAATACTGTTAGAAAAAGAACCATTTGTCTATCATGAATCTACTGATGAAAAGGCGTTTGAAGAACCAAAAAAAGAAGGTCATCCGGCTTTTAAAACATTAAAAGACAAGCAGTAAACCAAGGAGGTGAATATGCATGGGTGCAATATTCAGAAGACACAGTAAAGGGTCTAAAGGACGTCGTCGTTCTCACTATAAGTTAAAGACACCAACAATCGTTGTTGATCCACAAACAGGAGAATTCACTTTACCACATAGAGTAACGCCAAACAGTGGTTACTATAAAGGACAATTAGTCTTAGAAAAGAAACAAAAAGAGACAAAGTAATCCTTTAAACAAGAAAGAGCACAGATGAGTGCTTTTTTCTTTGGTATAATAGATGTTGAGGTTATTATGGAACATATTACAGTTTTACTAAATGAATCAGTTGAAGCATTAAATATTAAATCAGATGGCATCTATGTAGATGCAACCCTTGGCGGCGGCGGACACGCGAGCCTTATTTTGTCTAAATTAAAAAAAGGGCATTTATACGCATTTGATCAGGATACCTATGCATTAAAGCGAGCAGCGGATCGATTAACGAACTTCAACAATAAAACACTGATTCATGCCAACTTTTCACAGCTAAGTCAAAAGTTAAGCGAAAACGGTGTTTCAAAGGTAGACGGCATCTTATTTGATTTAGGTTTGTCATCCTTTCAAATTGATGACGAACAAAGAGGATTTTCCTATTTAAAGGATTTTGAACTGGATATGCGCATGGATAGATCAAGTGAAATAAGTGCCAAAACCATTGTCAACACCTATGGTCAACAAGAACTGGCAGATGTCTTTAGAAAATACGGTGAGGAAAACAATGCGTGGCGCATTGCTGGCGAGATCATTAAAGCCAGACCGCTTGAAACAACCTTTGATTTAGTAAAAATCACTGATTACGTCAACAAAGGTGTTAAAGGACATTCAGCCAAAAGAGTCTTTCAAGCACTAAGAATTGAAGTCAATAAAGAACTGTCGGTTTTAGAAGAAGCGTTAAACCAGACTTTAGAACTATTGAAACTAGGTGGCAGATTAGTGGTTATTACCTTTCATTCATTAGAAGACAGAATCGTTAAGCATTTTTTCAAAGCGCATAGTGAACTCAACATGCCAAAACATGTTGATATTCGAAGCATGCAGCAGCCACCACTCAAGATTATTAACAGAAAAGTCATTCTGCCAAATGAAACAGAACTTAGAATAAATAAAAGAAGCCACTCGGCAAAACTTCGAGTGGCAGAAAAACAGTAAGATTAACTTTGCATAAAAACGACTTCGAAATGATGACCATCTAAATCTTTGAAACTTCGTAAGTAAAGCCAACCCCAATCGGTCGTTTCACCAAACTCAGTACCACCGTTTTGAATGACTTTTTCAAGCATTTCATCGACTTGTTCTTTCGTTTCAACACCAATTGAGAAAATCGTTTCGCGTTGTTTGTTGGAATCCGTCGTAGCTGTTTTGGTAAACCCTTCAAACTTTTCATGGGTCATCATCATGAAACCAACGGTTTCAGTAAATATGACACAAATAGAACCATCATCTGAATATGTTTCATTAATAGTAAATCCGATGCCTTCAAAAAAACTTTTCGTTTTTTTGACATCTTTTACAGCAATATTAATGAAAATTGAATTGACATTCATCAATAAACCCCTCCTTATATAGTTTTATTATACAAGCAGGGATTATTTTTTAATTTGGCGATGCTTAATCACTTTTTTTCTTATTGGCTGAGACAAGGATTCTAATATATTCTATGTCATAATGCTTAAAGATTGGATGTGATTTAATTGATTCATATATTTCAGGATAGTCAATCTCATTAATCGTTGTCTGATTGGTCTTTGGATTCTTAACCACCATATGTAAGTGGGAATCATGCTGATGGTACGGATTATCAATGCCTAAGTCATAATATTTGATGCCATCAATGTTAAATTCAATGATCATATTGTTGGACAAAAAGAACTCCAAATTATTATATAAGGTAGATACGTTCTTAAATCCTTTGTCTGCAAGTTCTTTTTGAAGTTCCTTAAAGGTTAGATGACGATCTTTTAACACTTCAAGCAATGCTTTTCTAGCAGCAGTAAAACGCTGACCGTCTTTGATTAGCTTTTGCGGAATCATTCTTTAACCTCCTTTAAATCTGAGTGTTGATTAAAGTAGTCTGACATGATTTGATGAACCTTATCCTTGGTTTGGGTCAGTGTTTCATGTCTGGATGCCAAGTAAGTGATTTCAACTGGTTCCAATATGTGCATATGAATCCATGGTTTCTTCTTGAAAATCTTCATCAAGCCTCTTGGCTTTTTATAAACAAATACGATGGGCATTATTTTGGCATTAACGTCAACTGCGAATCTAAATGCGCCACTTAAAAACTTTCTGATGCCTACATGATATGGCTTAATAGCAGCCTCAGGCATGACAAGAATTGGCGTTTTCTTAGAAAGTTCAATGCGTAATTCCTCTAAAAACTTTACCATCGTTTCTTTGGTTTCTGGGATTGGAATGCCGCCAGCAGCCCGAAGGACTTTACCAGCAATTGGCAGTCCTAAATTGGACTGCAGCATCGTGCCATACATTTTTCTTGGGAAAATCAAGGTGCCAATCCAGACTGCGTCCATAACGTGCATGTGATTGGCAACCATGACAAAACGATCTGTCTTCAAATGCTTTAAGTTTTTTCGGTTTTTAATTCTTAAGCCTCTAAAGATTCTGCCGTAAATGTAATAGATGAAAATCTTAAGCATGAACATCGTAAAAAAAGAAAGCAGTTTAAACCAAGGATTTTGAATGAAAAAGGTGTAATCCTTTTTAAGTTTTATTGGTTTGGCGTGAATGACTTGATAATCATGATCCACACCGTTTTTTTGATTTTTGCCCATGCATATTTACCTTTCGGCTTATTTATATAAAGTATAACATTATTTATAAAAATATTCATGCAAATTAATAACTAAAACGTATACATATACTTTACTAAAAAGTAAAGTTAATTTGCATGTTATAATAAATTAAGGTGAAAATATGGTTTTAGTATTCGGTGGATCGTTTAATCCACCAACAAAAGCGCACTATGAAATCATTAAAAAACTGCAGCAATCTTTTGAACCTAAAAAGATTATTTTAGTTCCAGTCGGTGACTCATATCACTGGAAAGAGCGATTGTTGCCATTTGATAGACGTTTCGACATGCTAAAAATCCTAACCAAAGATTTAGATGGTGTTGAACTTTCCAAGGCAGAAGACACCACTGATTTTCTAGGTACCTATCATACATTAAAAACCTTGAAGATAAATGATGAACAGCTGTACTTTGTTGTTGGCACCGATCACCTAGAAACCATTGAAAAATGGAAGAACTATGAAGCATTATTGAAGGAATTTGGATTCATTGTCATCTTACGAAAGAATTACCCTGCAGATTTCACGATATTTGAAAGGCACCAAACGCCATATTACCGATTTTATTTTGAAAGTGACATATCCAGTTCAAGAGTTAGAAGTGCCGTTAGAAAGCATAAGGACGATCTATTACCGGAAGTCTATGATTACATTGTTAAAATGAACCTTTATCAAGGAGAAAACAAATGACAAAACTAGGGTATTTGAAGGTTGCGCTTGCAACCCCTAAAATTACAGTAGGTAACCCGCTACTTAATGTCGAACCGATTGTGAAACTACTTAATCAATCGAAAGCAGGTTTAGTGCTTTTTCCTGAACTTTGCTTAACCGGTTATACCTCAGGCGATTTGTTTTTTCAGGCGGACTACTTAAATAAAGCATTGCAGGCATTATCAGCAATTATGGACCAAACAACCTACCAAGGGGTTTATGTCGTCGGTATGCCTTTAAAGATTCAAGACGTTTTATATAATGTGGCTGTCGTTGTTCAAGGAAAAGAAATCAAAGGGGTTGTACCAAAATATTTCTTGCCAAACTCCAGAGAATTTTACGAAAAAAGATGGTTCCAAAGTGGTCATCAAATGCATTTGAATATCGTTAAAGTGTTGAATCAAGAAGTGAGATTCGGGCGTGTGATATTCATTGACGAGACAAGCGACATTTCCTTTGGTATTGAGGTGTGTCAAGACATGTGGACGATTCAAACACCAGGAGACGAGTTATCACTGGCTGGTGCACATATGATTTTAAATCCTTCGGCATCAACCGAATATGTGACTAAGCCAGAAACCAGAAGAACGACTGTCATTGATGCATCAAGAAAACATAACGGTGCCTATTTATATACGTCAAACGGACCAACGGAGTCAACAACGGACGTCATCTTTACTTCACATAAACTAGCAGCTTCGCTTGGTGAATTGATTATTGAAGAGGATTTTTTGACCAATAATGAAATGCTGACCCTTGATTTGGATTTTGAAGCAATTAGATATCAAAGAAGAATTGATGCAACATTCAGGGACGAACAGTTATTCCAAAGTACGTCAATTCCAAGAGTCAGTGTCAATTTCAAGGAAAATAAAGATTTTTCCTTTGAAAAGCCACTGAGTCAGTTTCCTTTTCTTCCTAAAGCAGATGATGTCTTTTCATTTAAACTGGCTAATGAACTACAAATCAAAGGCTTAACTGGTAAATTTACGACACTGCCTAAAGCTAAAATCATCTTAGGGGTTTCTGGTGGACTAGATAGTGCGCTTGCACTACTGGTTGCCCATCAAACCTTCAAAAGATTAGGCAGAGACTTAAAAGATATTATTGCTGTGACTTTGCCTGCCAAGGTCACTAGTCATGCAACTAAGAATGATGCGATTCAACTGATGGAATCCTTAGGTGTGACAGCCCTTGAGATTTCAATTGAAAAAGATGTAGCAGCACACTTGAAAGGACTTAAACATGAGGGCAGCAGTGACATCACCTATGAGAATGCACAGGCAAGAATCAGAACGCTTTACTTAATGAATCTAGCCAATCAATATGGTGGCTTTGTCTTAGGAACTGGTGACATGAGCGAAATCGCACTTGGATGGATGACATTCAATGGTGATCATATGAGCATGTATGATGTCAATGCCGGCATCACTAAAACATGGGTTCAGGCATTGATTAAGCATCACAGCGAAAATGATTATCAGTTCATTAAAGAAATCTTAGAAAGCATTTTAAAACGACCGATTTCACCAGAATTAAAAGCTAGTCAGCAAACAGAAGATGCCATCGGCAGATATGATATCAATGATTTTATGCTGTATCATTTCTTAGTCAGTGGCGCTAGCGAAGAAAAATGTGCGTGGTTGATTGAAAAAGGTTTTGGCTTAAAAGAAAAGGATGCCAAGATTTATGCAGAAAGATTTTTCGATAGATTTTTCTCGCAGCAGTTTAAACGTCAGCCAATGCCAGAAGGACCGAAAATATTGAAAGTTTCTTTATCGCCCAGAGGCGAATTGAGATTACCGTCAGAGATTAAAAGAAAGTAAATTATGAATAGTTTAAGAAAAAAAGTACTCGTCGGATTATCAGGTGGTGTTGATTCTTCGGTTGCAGCTTTATTGCTCCTTCAGCAAGGATATGATGTTGAAGGTGTCTTCATGCGCAACTGGGATGCAGCAACCAACATGGACTTTAAAGGTAACCCCACCTTATATGATGAAACATGTGAACAAGAAAAAGATTATCAGGATGCCAAGCAGGTTGCCGATAAATTAGGGATTAAATTACATCGTGTTGATTTTATCCATGAATACTGGGACCGTGTTTTTTCCTATTTCATTGATGAATACAATAAGAACAGAACGCCAAATCCCGATGTTTTATGCAACAATGAAATCAAATTTAAAGCATTTGTTGATTACAGCGAAAAATTCAATCCGGATTATATCGCGATGGGACATTACGCCAGAATCGATAATACTGGCGATGAACCTAAACTGATTAGAGCGCTTGATCAAAATAAGGATCAAACTTATTTTTTATCGCAATTAAAAACCGAACAATTAAAGAAAGTATTGTTTCCAATTGGTGATTTACCAAAAAGTGAAGTCAGAAGACTGGCTAGAGCTGCTGGACTGGCAACCGCCGAAAAGAAGGATTCAACTGGCATATGCTTTATTGGCGAACGTCATTTCAATGAATTCTTATCGAATTATTTACCAGCAAAATCCGGTGATATGAAAAGACTTGATGGCACTTACATCAAAGAACATTTTGGTTTAATGAATTATACGATTGGTCAAAGAAAAGGTTTAGGCATTGGTGGCAGCCAAGAGTCAACCGATGCTTGGTTTGTTGTTGGTAAAGACTTAAAGACCAATACACTTTTTGTTGAACCAGGCTTTCATCACCCATATAGCTATTCAGATAGTGCAATCATCACTGAGGTCAAATGGCGTGGTCCTAAAAGCGATGGTAAGTTTACTGCCAAGTTCAGATACCGTCAACCCGATCAAGATGTTACTGTCACGTGGTTAAACGATGATACCATTCGAGTTGATTACCCACAAAAGATTAGAGC
>CAZIZJ010000038.1:0-5897 GCA_964543675.1 uncultured Acholeplasma sp.
AGAAAATCAAATACCAGTTGTTGCCTTAGTTGGTTACACCAATGCCGGAAAATCATCGCTCATGAATTATTTTGCTGAAAAGTATGGTACCGATAAAACCAATGTATTTGAAGAAGACATGTTATTCGCAACCCTTGATACAAAAGCCAAAAGAATCAAGAAAGACAATCATCCAGCTTTCATCCTTGTTGATACGGTTGGTTTCATCTCAAAGATTCCACCAGAACTCATTCGCTCCTTTGAAACGACCTTGTCTGATATTGCAACCGCTGATTTAATCTTGCATGTCATTGACGGTTTAAATCCGTCTGATCTGCAAATTAGCTTGACCAAAAAAATCTTGGAACAACTAGGTACGTCACATATACCTAGATTGCTGGTTGTTACTAAAAAGGATTTAAGACATACATCACCGATGATCAATGAAGATCACTTCTATATATCCAGTAAAACCGGCGAAGGTCTTGATTCGCTTTACCAATCGATTGATGCACACCTTTATCCTGATTCAAGAATTCATACGCTTAAACTGCCTTTTGATCAAGGTTCCGTCTATCAAAAACTAAAAGATCATGCCAGAGTACTTGAAACCGACTATTTAGAAGATGGCATGTTGCTTAGAGTCGTTTTAACCCCGACGCAAATATCACAGCTGAAACCTTATATACTTACTAAAAATAAATAATATCTAACTGTAAAGTGGGTTTAAATCCCACTTTATTTTTGTCTATTATTGGAGACAAAATAGCTAATGTAAAAATTTTATAACTTTGCTTGCAAAAGCATTTTTCACATGATATACTCATAACGTGTTTGATAAGTTTTGTCGTATAATTGGCTAAATATGGTAGCCTGAGTTTCTACCGCATCACCGTAAATGATGTGACTACGATGAACAACTTTTCTCTTTTAAGTTGTCATGTAGATGGAAACCTTTTGTCCCTTCAGCAAGTTCAAATGGTTTTTTTATTTTTTCTGACATCCTATCAAACCAAAAATAAAAAGGAGAAAAACATGAATTCATTACGTAAGTTCTTCAAATTTGAAGAACGAAAAACAGATTTCCAAACCGAAATCATTGGTGGTTTGGTTACATTTTTGGCGATGTCATACATCTTGGCAGTTAATCCTGCAATTATCGGTTTTGCTGGTATTCCATTGGGCGGTGCATTTTTAGCAACTGCTATCGGTGCAGCCATTGCAACATTAGTGATGGCGTTTGCTGCAAACTATCCAGTGGCGTTAGCACCTGGTATGGGTGTCAATGCATTCTTTACTTTCACCATTGTATTGTCATTGGGCTATACTTGGCAAGAAGCTTTAGCTGCCTCATTTATTGGTGGTTTAATCTTTGTTGCTATTTCTTTCACTCCATTTAGAAAGAAACTAATCGATTCAATTCCTGATGGCTTAAAAGCGGCCATTGGCGTCGGTATCGGTTTTTTTATTGCTTTTGTTGGTTTACAAAATGGTGGCGTCATCGTACCAAATCCAGCAACTGGTGTTTCACTAGGTGATTTTTCTGACCCGTCTGTTTTAGTTACATTGTTCGGGATTGTTTTAGCTTTTGCGTTCTTCTCGCTAAAGGGTAAAATCAATCGCTTTGCTTTCATTTTATCAATTCTATGTACTGCAGTGCTTTATGCTATACTTGCAATTACTGGTGTTGTTCCAAGTATTTCTGTCGGTTCTTATGAAGAGCTTGCAACATTCGGTGAAACATTTGGTGCATTTATTGGTGGCTTTGAAACTTTATTCCAAAGTAGCGAAAAATTAGTCATCTTGCCATTTATCGTCTTCGCGCTATTGTTTGTTGATATCTTTGATACAGCTGGTACATTGGTTGCAGTAACCAATGCTGCTGGTATCAAAGATGAAAAGACTGGTGAAATTCCAAATCTGCAAAATGCTTTATTGGCTGATGCCATTGGCACATTAATCTCTTCTACTTTAGGTACACCTGAAATCACTTCTTATGTCGAGTCAGCAACCGGTGTAGAATCTGGTGCAAGAACTGGCTTCTCTAATTTAATTGTTGCTGGTCTATTCTTATTATCAATTGCTTTATTCCCATTCATGGGCATCTTCTTTATCTTCCCTGTCACTGCCATGGCACTTGTTTTAGTCGGTGTCTTAATGGCAACCCAAATCAAGGACATTGATTGGAGCGACAAACCGATTGCCCTTGCATCATTCATGACAATCATCGGTATGATGCTTAGTTACTCCGTTGCTGATGGTATTGCTTTTGGATTCATTACTTACTCCGTTGCAATGCTGGCAGCTGGTAAAGGTAAACAAGTCAATTGGTTAATTTATGTCTTATCACTCTTATTCATCTTCTACTTCGCGCTTGCTGCAAACGGTTATAGACTCTGGTAATTTAAAATATGAAAAAGGTGTCGTTGGCTGGACGGCACCTTTTTTTATTTAGTATTTTACTTTTTACTCTTTGGTGTTAACAAATTAAATACGATGTTTAAGAGAATACCGCCGATTGCTGCAACCCCTAAACCAGGTAATACAAATTCATTGGTTACCGGAATTGCTGATACGCCTAATCCAACGATACCGATGAATGCCATAACTGCAATCACTTTTGGATCAAATACATCAACCTTCTTATCAATCATCAATGCAATCCCTTGAACGGCGATTGCTCCAAATAGATAAAGTGAGATGCCTTGAACAACTGGATTCGTGATGATTAAACTTAAATTACCTAAATTAAGAATTTCAAGCATTGCTCCGGTAATGATTGCCAAGAACCCTGCAATTAAGAAAACATAGGATGAAAAGTTTTTAGTTACTGCCGATGCACTAATGTTTTCACCGTAGTTGGTACCAGCAGGTCCACCTAGAATAACAGCAATCATATCTGCTGCACCATCACCAATTAGATTGACATCCAGCATGTTTCTAATTTCATAATCTTTCCCGTCTTTTTCATTCGAAAGATTGTTCACATATAAATCAACTTGATTGACGTGTGCTGCTGATTCCGGAATGGTTGCAAATGCAATCGGGAAGATTGCAATAATCGCTATTCCAATTAAGTTAGGTACTGAAAATGCAGCAGGTAGCGTCACCCATGGCATGACATCCCACATGCCAATCGTCTGTGTGTTGGCAATGCCTGCAAAATAGCTTTCGTAGTTTGCAAAATTCCACGCCTCACCAAGTGATGGTACCCACACAAGATATGAACAGATGATACCGACAATAACACCCAGCAAGATTGGTACTTGCGATATGAATCCTTTTTTAAGAACGACCGTTAAAATGGAAACTGTTAAGAATGTAATAAATGCAACCAATACCGACAGCCAATCAACGATGCCATCATCATTGGTATTTAACATTGAGCCCATCACATTGCCCGCCAAGGATAGACCAATGATCATTGCCACCATCCCAGTAATGTGTCCTGGCAGTATCTTGTCAATCTTCTCTTTACCAAAATACCTAATTAAAAGCCCTGCGCCAATTGACATTAGTCCCGAAAGAAGGGATGCCACGACTACAGAGCCTAAAACTGAAGTATTGGAGTGATTGTTAGCCATCGCATAATCTATAACGATTGCAACTGCTCCAATATATGAAAATGAAGAACCATAATAGAGTGGGATTTTAAAACCGGTAATGAATAAGAAACCGATTGTCGCCACACCACTGACAAGAATTGTTGCCGGAATAGAATAAATCTCTAACCCTCGACTATTCATAATAAGTGCTGCAAGTACTGTTGCAGGCAGCATAACTAGAAACTGTTGTAAAGCAAATACAATCGCTTTACCAAAACTTGGCTTTTCATCAGGTAGATAGCCAACAGCTTTATTTTGTTGCATGTATTTCTCCTCCTTTTTTATGTAAGTTCCCTTAAAAAAAAGACACATTAAGTGTCCTATGGCAGAAGTCTTTTAATCCAAAGCGAGCAACCAGATGTCTTCTTTAGGACTTACATTTATAACGAGTATATCAAATTGATTATGACAATGCAAGCAATATTATAAAGAAAATGTACAATCCATAGTTTGTCCATGCTTCAGTAAAAAATATTTGTTTTCAGAAAACTAATTAAAGTTGCTGTTGGTATCAAAAAAATGACCTAAACGGATTGTTTTGATGTTTTTTGTTTCTAAGAATAGTAACCATCGAAGGTTAAATTAAACGTCTTTGAAGCATCAATATTAAAATTAATAATTATGTACCCTGTTGACGAAATCGTTTGAGTATTGTAGCCAGAGAATGACAATGTTATAACATTTGAACTATTAACCGATGTTGATAGATTATCTGCGAGCATGGTTCCGTCTTTGTAAACGGAATACTTGATATTATTCAAATCATTTCTTGTAATACTGCTACCCAATACTGTTAATTCTAGTCTCGTTAAGCTAATTTCCTTTATAGGAACAATTTTTACGCTGACAAAGTTTCTTGTACCAATGTTTGAATAAGTCAAAGTAGAGTTTTTGGTGTCAAGGTTGTTTTCACGAGTTATATATAAACTTGTATCAGTATTGTAAAAAGTATTGTTAAAGGCTTGCGCCAGTAATGCAGGAATAATAATATCATACGCTTTATATTTTTTGTTATTATTTGTTAGAGAAGAAACATTATTAACTGTCAAAATGTTGAAGCTAGGCTTGTAATCTCTATCTTGAATTAGGTTATAATTACCTATGATAGTGTTTAGTACATAGTTTTGTAACTTATCTTTGTCTGTAGCATTAAACCCTAGGTGGGTTATTCTGTTGATTGCTGTACTGTATGGCAGTCCGCTACTGTTTCCGGTTGCCAGTAAGTTAGCTACTGCAGTTTTAAATGTGTTTGAATAATGATTATAAAACTTTATAAATGTATTTTCTTGTGAGTCTGACAAAGTAATTCCGGGTTCAGCATAGTTCCAGTTCCATTCTAAGTTGGCATCATTGACACCACCTATAGTATTAAAAAAATTTGTTGTTATTTGACCCAAAACATTGTTAACCCAACTTCCGCCTCTAAACCCGTATGCATATGTTGCTAGGTCATTTAAATAGTAAGTTGCATTATAGTAGTCGTTATCATTTGCTGTGCCACCACCTTGCAAGTTATATATTGGCGTTGTTCCACTATATGTGTTAGGTTTTGATATAACATTATGTAATGAAACCATAGCATAATTGTTGTTTAAAGAATACAAGTCATCAGTAAATACATTATCATTTATCATAAAAGCATATTCATAATAGTTGGTATAATTGATGCTTTCATTTAACCATGAAGAACTTGCATGTTTACCGTAAACTGCTACTAATCTAAATAGCACATCTTGAACAAAAACATCAATTTGTCTTTCAACTAATGCCGAAAAACTCTGTGCTATGCCATTGTGGTCAGGTACGGTTGTAGCAACATCGTTATATACTGTTTGGACACTTGGACTAAAGTAGTTTGTAAAACTCTGTATAGTTGATGGATTTGTGTTGTTGTTTCCATCTGTTGATTCGTCACTAAAAGTACATCCGGTTAGTATGACTAATACAAACAAAAAAGCTAGAACACTAAATATATATTTTTCCTTCATACTCACCTCAAAAAAAATTTGTCAACTAAACTGCAAAGCACTACTGTGCTACCAACAGAGATTTCATTTGGAATAGCATTTGACAAAACTTAATTCGTCTTTTATCTCTGATTGTCAGAATTTCTGTTACTTCTATTTTTGTAGAACTCTTTAAATCGCTTAAATTGATCACTCAAAATTGGAATTAAAACTGCAATTGACAACGAAAGAAAAATATTGAACATTGCATTATATCGCTCAATACTAAATCTACCATCATTAAAAAACCCATCATAGAAAGCGTAATTGAAAGTACTTAAATATATAAACCCTATAAATAGAAATA
>CAZIZJ010000038.1:5907-9917 GCA_964543675.1 uncultured Acholeplasma sp.
CTTCCCCCTAAATAAAATTGAAATCATTACACTGGTTACATATGCAAATCCTATTTTTTCCTTTATCTTGACTAAATCATTTCTATACTTGTACTCAAGGAAAAACAACCAGCCAAATAAGACCGTTATTGGAATGGTGGAAAATATCGTTAAAACTGATAGGATTAATGCAACTTCAAGAAAATCGCCCGCTCCACCTATTTTATCCAGAATGTTAGTAACAATACTCTTAGTCTCTATTTGATGATAGAAGAATGCGAATAATGCCACCAACCAAATTGAATGTACACCAATTAATACATGCTTAAGACCAAATTTGGCATCAATTTTTATTTTTCGGATCAACAGTATGGTTAAATTAACTATAAGAAAACTTATAATAATTATTTTTAAAGATATCACGTCCATAAAAAACTCCCCTATTATGAATATTCCATCATTATGATTAGTTATTCATAATTCTTTTTATTTTCTAGTCTATCTTTTTTTATTTTAACACTTAACATATTCATCCGCAAGCAAAGTTATACGGATCCATAGTTGCCAAATTAACTTTCGTTATTAAATATATGATTGCTTATGCATTTTCGTTTAAACTATTGAAGTATAAATCAAGGTTTTCCATATACTGTTCTCGCGTCTCTGTACGTGCAAGTTTTGCTCTAACCTCGCTTGCACTAGGCAATCCTTTTAAATACCAAGGGCCGTGCGATCTCATCTCTAAACAGGCAATCTTTTCGCCTCTTAATCTTGCAAGATCATCAAAATGCCTAATCATTAATTCTTTGACTTCACTATACTTTCTTACAGGTGCTTCCGTATCATTTAAGAACGCATTAATCTCTCTAAAGATCCAAGGATTACCTAATGCGCCTCTGCCAATCATTACTGCATCACATCCAGTGTAGTCTAGCATTCTTTTTGCTGACGGTCCATCAATGATGTTTCCATTACCGATAACCGGTATCAAAACGGCTTCTTTAACCGATTTTATGACGTCTAGGTCAGGTTCCCCTGAATAACCTTGCGCACGGGTTCTAGCGTGTACGGTAATTGCTGAGGCACCAGCCTTTTCAATCATTTTAGCTACCTCAACCGCATTGACGGAAGTCTCGTCCCAACCACTTCTAATCTTAACGGTAACTGGTTTTGTTACTTTCTCTTTAATTGCTTTAACGATTTCATAAATCTTTTCTGGGTCTTTCATTAAAGATGCGCCAGCTTGTGCTGCAATAGCAACTTTCGGCACTGGACATCCCATGTTAATATCGATGAAATCACAATTAGAGTGTTGATCAATGAAGATGGCTGCTTCAACCATTGTTTCTAAATTGCTGCCAAATATTTGCTGCGCAGCTGGTTTTTCAACATTGGTCATATAAAGCAGTTCTAAGGTTTTAGCATTCTGAAAAAAGATTCCTTTATCAGAAACCATTTCTGCAAAAACAACACCAGCGCCATATTCTCTTGCCAGCAATCTGAATGGCGAATTAGAAACACCGGCCATTGGTGCTAATATTAATTTATTCGTTACTTCATAATTTCCTAATTTAAAGCTCATTTGTTTCACCGACTGCTATTTTATCACAGAATTCATATATAATAAAACTTGAGGAAATTATGAAAGACTATGCACTCATCGCACTTGCCTTTAATGGTGAGGCAAGAATATATACATCGGTATCAACCAAGCTGGTTGAAAAATCCAGAAAGTATCATGATACAGAACCTACTGCCACTGCTGCAATGGGTCGTTTTTTGACGGCATCTGCCATGATGTCTTTAATGTATAAAGATGGCGAACGCTTAAACCTTAAAATCATTGGTGATGGTCCGATCGGACAAATGACCGTTGATGCGAAATTTGGTAGTGTCAAATCAACGATTCAGAATCCAAATGTCTATATCAAATATGAAGATGGTTTAAAAAAAGGAAAACTAAATGTTGGGGCTGCTGTAGGTAATGGTCATCTTTACGTGACCAAAGACTGGAAAAGACATTACTTTACATCATCATCTCCACTTCAAACCGGTGAAATCGGTGATGACTTCACTTACTTTTATGCAACCTCCGAACAAACGCCTTCTGCTGTTGGATTAGGTGTCTTGGTGTCAAAAACTAAAAAGGTGCTTGCTGCCGGCGGTTTCATTGTTCAGGTATTGCCAGAGGCATCCAATCAAACAATAACAACCCTTGAAAATACCATTTCAAAGGTTACCTCAATTACCGATCTTTTAAAAGACAACAAAACACCTGAGGATATACTCCATATCCTATCTAGCGGTACAGAAAAAATATTGGAAAAACACGATATTAAATATTATTGTGGGTGCCTAAAAACTAAGTTTAGAAAATCATTGCTTAGTCTAAATAAACAGGCACTAGAAGAGATTCTTCTTGAAGACAAACAAGCAGAAATAGTTTGTCCATACTGTGGTAAAAAGTATTTGTTTACAGAGACTGAATTAAAAGAAATCGTTGCTTCAAAAAAATAGACCCACATAGTTTAGAACTTAGGGTCTGTTTTTTTGAAATTTCTATTATTATTTATCGACTTTGCTCTTAACATGCCCTAATATTATTTCACATTTATCACAGTAAAATATATTATCAATTACAGAACTTGAAAAGGGATTGAATTTTTGAATAACCTTTTCGGATCCATCTTCAAATATGATTCTAGGGGCTCTCCATGCATATCTATATGCCAGCCTTCCTTTTTTCATTGCTTTTTTACAATACGGACAATTGTCAATATTCATCTAACTCCTCCTTTAGGATAGTAATCTTTAATTTGATTGAATCGTTATATTACCAGTTATCGTTTCAGCTTCAATCAATATGCCTTCGCCAAAATTATATGGATTTGAAACGATTATTCCATTAATGCTGATGCTTCCTGTAAGTACGCTTAATTTATATTGAACTTCTTCTAAAACTTCATTGAGATCTAAATGGATATTGCCGCTTGCCGATTTCAGTTTAATTGATGTGCCACCACTATTTATTAAATCAATGTGACCATTGAAAACTTCTAAATCAATGTGGCCAGCAACAATCACATCAGTTAATGTCATATCGCCATTGACGCCGAATACTTCCAAGTTTTCTGAAATCAATGCGTCTGATACGCTGATTTCTCCTGAAACTGATTCGATGACAATCGATTCATTTATCAATACATTGCTTAGTGTGATATCACCTGACATGATTTCAATGTCTAATGCAGCATAATGACCTTGAACGTCAATATCGCCGGCAAATGCTTCTAAAACTGTTTCCAAGTAATTGCCTGCAATCTCAATATCACCTGCAGTTACTTCAACATCTACCGAGATGATTGAAGTGGCTGGCACGGTGACATAGATAGTAACGACTTCGTCTGATGGCCAGCCTAAACTAAACCAATCATACCAGTTTCTATTTTCACGTCTTAATGTGATTTCAAGTCTACCGTCAACAACATCAATCAACACTGATTCTCTTTCGCTTTGATGATAATCTACTGTAACAAAGTCCTGTGCGCCTTGTTTGATGTCAACACTTCTAGCATCGGCATCAATCACTAAACCAGTGATGATTTCGGTTGCAGTATATGATTTTTCTTCATATGTTGAATCACTACTAAAAATACCCGTTACATCATCAATCGTTGTACCCAAAGTAAACCCAGCAATCATCAGTCCAAGACCAATGATTAAAAAGATTGCACAAATTCTAATAATTAGTTTCACTTTGTTTTCCTCCACCAATCTTTTTTCCAACAAGTGAAACAGATCCTTTTAATACGTAGTAAATCCCTTTAGTAAGCATCAACAAAATAATTGACGCCAGTGACATGCCAATAATGAATGCACCAGTTATAACCAGTATGGTCCCCGTTGAAACACCAGTTATAACCAATTGTGTAATTAACGCGATCGTTCCAAAAATACCTGAAAATATCACTGCAAACGCTGAAATCACTAAAGCAATCATGACAACAACAAACACTAAATAAATAACCCCT
>CAZIZJ010000039.1:0-9775 GCA_964543675.1 uncultured Acholeplasma sp.
GGCAATGGTTAGTCCAGTATAGATTGATGCTTCTCTGGCTGCTACTGGCATGTTTGAGGTATTGGCAATCAATACCGTTCTTTCCATCAAAGAATGCTTGGTTCTAGGATCAATTAACGCTTGAAACTCTTCTAGGACTTGCGTCATTTCATTGCCTCTTTCACCGCAGCCAATATAAACAATGATATCAGCATCGCACCATTTGGCGAATTGGTGCTGCATCATCGTTTTACCAGTTCCAAAGCCACCAGGGATGGCTGCTGTGCCACCTTTGGCAATCGGAAACAGCGCATCAATCACGCGTTGTCCGGTAATTAAAGGAATGCTTAACGTCAATCTTTCTAAGACTGGTCTTTGTTTCTTGATTGGCCAGTTTTGAGAAAGGGTTAAAGGATATTCACCGTTTTTGGTTTCTAAAACAACGATGACATCATCAATTTTATATTGACCGTCTTTTTTAACGCTTTTAACCTTGCCGCTGATGTGCGGCGGTACCATCAAACGATGCACAATTGACTTTGTTTCAGGGATACTGGCATAGATCGTGCCAGATTCCAACAAGTCGCCAACCTTAACCAAAATGGTAACATCCCATGTTTTTTCTTGGTCAAGCGCACGTACTGCGGAACCAGACTTAATGAACTGTCCATCGGTTGCCTCAATCTTTAAAAGCGGTCGTTGAATCCCATCAAAAATGTTTGAAATAATGCCAGGTCCTAATTCGACAGACACTAAACTATTTGTCGGATAAACCAAATCACCAGCTTTTAAACCGGTTGTTGTTTCATAGACTTGGATGACTGTTTCTTCTTTTGAAATAGAAATGACTTCACCCATTAATTTTTTAGGTCCGACAAATACTTTTTCAAGCATTAAGAACTGATCAGTATTTCTTAATTTAACGACTGGACCATTGACTGAAAATATACGATTTTCCATAACAACCTACTTTGCTTCCGTAAACCACTTAGAATGATTGTAAAAATATTCTTTAGCGGCATCTAAATTTGATCTTAATGTTTCAACAACAAATGACCTTGAATCCTTCTTATGTAAAACAAAACCTGCCATGATGTCATTATTAACAATGACTTTCAAGCTAGCCGGCACTAAATCCTTATCTTTTTCATTGATTTCAATTTCATTAAAATCCTTGATGCTATATTTGTTTAATTTACTTTGAAACCATTTACTATATGCTTTGGTGTCTCTAAAGGTTTTGATGTTTTCATATAATTCATCAAAGAGCGATTCTAACAGTTTCGTTCTTTTTTCCATCACTAAAAGATCAAACGCTCTTTGCTTGACTGCAAGCTCTGTTTGATACTTTTTATTGATATCTCTTGATTTGGATGCTAAAATGTCATTCTTTTCTTCATCAAGTTCTTTTTCGAAAGATGTCTTAGCTTCTAGTTTCATATTCTGAATTTCTAGTTTAAGCTGTTTAATTGCCTGACTCGATTCTCTTTCGATGGCTTTTTTAAAATAAGCACCTAAATCATCACGATTTGTAAAATTCATAAAACACCTCTATAGTTTCACGCCGATTGCTTTTGAGACATAGTTGTCAATCGATTCACCAATTTTTGAATTCCCGTGTCGATCTGGAATTTCTACAATTAGCGGACTGACATTTCTTAGTTTTAACTCTGAAATGACATTGGGTGCAAGTTCGACTAATTTTGTCGTTATTAAAACAACGGCAATCGTTTGATCCTGCATCACTAAAGACAACTTATCCAAAAGCTCGTTCTTATCATGCAAAACAACGCCTTCAATGCCGACTAACCGCATCCCAACCAATGTATCTACATTGTCACTCAAAAGATAAAACTTCATTTAAATCACCTTAGCTAACTGTCGGAATATTATTTAGAATAAGAATTGAAATCAATAATCCGTAGATGGCAACACCCTCGCCTAATGCAACAAAGATCAATGACTTACCTAAGTTCTTAGGGTTTTCAGAGATTGCACCAATCGCTGCTGGTGCTGCTGCTGCAACGGCAATCCCAGCCCCTAGTGATGAACAGCCGGTAGCAATCGCTGCGCCTAAATAACCAAATGCTGCCGCTTGATAAAATAAACCTGATTCAGCAACACCTGGGTCGCCTAATTCTGCTGCAAAAATTGCCGGGCTTGCAACAACCAGTGCAAAGAAAAATGTTGCAAACATCACGATATGTGCAATAATTCTTTTTTTAGCAGACAGTGCAGATACCGTACCCCTAAACACGCTCACTAAAGGTAAGGCAATTAAAAATATTCCTAATACAATGATACCTAATAAAATCCATTCCATACTTTTTGTCCTCCTATGCGATTGGATTAAACTGTATTCCGTTACCATCATAGTAACGTGAAAACATTTCATAAAACTCTAATCTTAAGACTTGAATACCAACAATCAAGCCTTCAAGTGCCATAACAAATAAATTACCTAAAACCAGTGCAACAACATTCTCCCCGTTATTTGACAATACATTAACTACCATCATCAAACCGATATGGGCTAAGACGAAGCCACCAACACGCAAGAACGATAATGTATTTGTAATATAGGATAGAATCACTTCAAACAACTCAAAGACGCCTTCCATCAAGAATCCGCCAACACCATCCGGAAACATATGCTGATGATGGAACTTCCGATGCAGCGGTTCTCTTAAGAAAATCAATACAATCGGCAACAGAATCAATAAGATAATGGTAATCGGATTAAAGACATTTGGAATTCCTAGTACCATTTCCAATAAAATGCCTAATAAGATAAATCCGTAAAACAGGAGTCCTGAGATCCCATTTGGTGAACAGATGGCATCTGCATATTCTTTATGCTTGAATTTAAACATGATGTTGACAACCATTGCCGTCATAATGAAGCCAATACCGATAGCTACGGTTGACAACAGTAAGCCCATCGTATTTGATGTATCCATCGGGTGATATGGCAAGAACGTAATGCCAATGTGATGCAACCATTCATAGAGTGGTTCCAAAAACGTTTCATTACCGAAGAACTCGCCATAAATTAAACCAAAGAATGCACCCGATAAACCAATTCTTGTTACAATCGGTCCTAAACTCCAGTTTTTATATTTACCGAATAAATAACCGATTAAAGCCAGCAGTAACCCTTGACCAAAATCACCAAACATAATACCGAATAATAAGGTGTATGAGACTGCCATGAATGTTGTTGGATCGACATCACCATAGGTCGGTAGTCCATACATTTCAACAAAGACTTGAAACGGCTTGGTAAACCAATTGTTCTTCAGTTTTGTCGGTGGTTTGAATCTGCCGTCAGATAGTGGGTCCTGCACATCGATTTCAAGCGTTTCAATCCCTTTGAAATGATTGCTGAACTCGCCTACGCGCTGCTTTTCAACAAACCCTGAAATAGATACGCGATCGCCTAAACCAACAACATATTTTTTCGCTTCATACATTAAGTAAAGAAATTCCAGCTCACCCTTAATCACACCAAGCTTTTCTTGATACGCGAGCGCTAATTCTCTTAGCTCGTCTCTTAAGAGATTGATTTCTTTTTCATTCTTTTTAATCATGTCCTTCAATGCTTCTTTGGCATTTTCGGGTGTCCCATGGACAAACTCCGGAATATGAATTCTTTCGAAATACATTGAGGTAAACAAGTTATCAATTTCTCTTTCATATTCATTGGTGGTTACATATAAGCACCACAGTTCTCTTTTTTCTTTGTCTTCAGAAAAAGGAATGAAGATGAATGGTTTTTGACGATAATAGTTTAATCTTTCAATACTATCTAGCGGCAATTTACCAAATCTTAACGATAAGAACTTGGCATTGAACAAATCATCAAATGATAAGTCCATGCTTTCTAAATTTTCGATTTGTTTTAATGCTTCTAAAATCTTTACGTTTTCTGCTTCCAAGTTTTTAATGCTGGTAAACTCCAAAGTAAACGCGCTATGCGAATCAACGATGTATTGATGCATTTCATCAATCGAGTCTCTTAAGACACGAGTCTTAACCGGTAAAAGCGATAAAACAAGTTCATCTTCGATTTCTTTGATTTGTTCAATTAAACTGACTGTTGGATTTTCGCCGTCATAGGTGGTTGATCCATGCACAGTAGAAACAATTTTGCCAGCATCAGCTGGATGAAAACCTGAAAAATCGACAAATCTCGCTAAGACTTCGTCCAGTTTTTCTTTATCTGCCGTAATGTTGACCAGTTGCATTTTTGCTATCATATATTCCCTCTAATATACCAGCATCATCCGAATCTCGTCTGCTGGTACTTGATACCTTATGCCTTCAATTAAATGAATAAGGTTTGATACTTCAAGTTCTGATAAAATCATATACCCTAAATAAACTTTGGCAGCATGCGTTGCATAGTGCATCAGTTTATTGGCAATATGATATCTTAGGTGATCACCAAAGTACTCTAAGTACGCCTGGTCTTTTTCACCTAAATATTGTTGATACCCTGCTTCGATGATTTTTTTAAATATTTCGTTTGGATCTTTAATGCCAATGATTTCATCAAGTTTTCTTTCTGAAATTCTGGTTGACGGTACCAGCATCATTCTGACCTCATCATCACTGACCTGGTAAAACTTCTTCAACCGGTAAACCTTAATCATGTTTTCCATTTCAATTCTTGACTTGAAAACATTTTCCAGTTCCAGTTTCAATTGACCTTTATAGTTTTTCTTGATGTGTTCGAATGCATACTTATAGTAATCTGTTTCAAACAAGGATTCAAACTCATAATACTTAATGTCGTCATTTTTGATGTTTTCAAAAGGTTTAAGCATCTTTTGATATTTGGTATTTTCCAGTGCTGCAACCAGTTGTTTTAAATCAGTGGTTTTGGCTATTTCACCAAAATTGATTTTAGAGTATCTATCAAAGTAAACTGGCAAATCAGCAACTACATCATAGACTTCATGCGAAATAAAGCTTCTGATCATTGACAACAAGACTTTATGTTCCTGATGCAATAAGCTCAGTAAATAAAAAGACTTATCGCTGGTCGTTAAAAATTTGATGATGCGCATCATTTGGTCGAATTTTTGACGACGGATTAAGCTTTCAAGCCGGCTGCGATTGACTAGATGTTCTGGAATGCCTAATAAAACCTCTTGGTATGCCGGATGCTTCTTTAAATAGCTGGTAACATCGGTTATATTGGTTTTTTTCAAGAGTTCCTTATAGTCTTCTGCTTTCAAGTCATTGGCATGAATGGTTTTAATCTTTGTGATCAATGCATTGCCAACATACATCAAGTGACTTCACCTTCTTGATCATTTGATATGTAGTCCATCAATTCTTTGAGCCAGACAGCCTTGTTTTGATGATAGTAGTCTTCAATATGCTTTTCTTTGATTGAAGATTTCTTTTTGATTTCTGTTAATCGTTGTTCAAAAAGCTTCTTGGCTTCCTCTTCAATCGCTTTGACTTCTTTTTTAATGGCTTCTTGATGGAGCATCGTCAATTCTTTTTTCATTTCCTTAAACGCCAAAAACAATTCTTCTTTTTCTTTTTTTAATCGAAGAATTTCTTTTTGAGCTTGTTTATCTAATTCAATGACTTCATGAATCAATTGTTTCATTTTAAGTCGCGCCTTCTTTCGTGAATAAAGACAGTTGTTTGCTTTATATTAGTTTATCATATTTGCTTTTTTATTGGCTAAAACATGACAGTTTGCATTTTTACCTTTGTTATTATAGTCCTCTATTTATCATTTTACAAGGCTTTAGATACAAAAAACATTTTATTCGTTATATTGACACCATAGACAAAACCCCGCAACACTTTTGTCACGGGGTTTAATGTGTTTTGAAATCTACTTAGTTAATGATGCTAATTTAACCATTGTTCTAACAAGTTGTGCAGTATATGACATTTCATTGTCATACCAAGCCATTACTTTAACGAACTTTGGATTGCTCTTTAAGATTTGCGTTGTATTTGCATCATATAGTGAACCATAGTGTGAACCAATAACGTCTGCTGAAACAATTGGGTCAGTAACATATGCTAAAGATTCGTTTGCTGCTGCTTTATAAGCGGCATCAACTTCTGCTAATGTAACTTCTCTTGATAGTTCAACCGTTAAGTCAACGATTGAACCAGTAATTGTTGGCACACGTAATGCTGTACCATCTAATTTACCTTTTAATTCTGGTAGGACTAAGCCGATTGCTGCTGCTGCACCCGTTGATGATGGGATGATTGAAGCTGCTGCTGCACGACCTCTACGTGATAAAATACCTTTTTTGTGTGGTTGATCCATTAATGATTGGTCATTGGTATAAGCATGCACTGTTGTCATGAAACCAGATACGATACCAAAGTTATCGTGTAAAACCTTAGCTAAAGGAGCTAAAGCATTGGTTGTACAAGATGCAGCTGATACGATTGTTTCAGAACCATCTAAAATATCATCATTGACGTTATAGACAACTGTCTTAACGCCTTCACCAGTTGCTGGTGCTGATACAACGACTTTTTTAGCACCTGCTTGAATATGAAGTCCTGCTTTTTCAGCTGATGTGAAAAATCCTGTTGATTCTAAAACGACATCAACTTTTAATGCTGCCCATGGTAACGCAGCTGGATCTTTTTGTGCATGTACAGTAATTGATTTACCATCAACGACTAACTTGTCACCATTAAATGATACTTCGTGTCCTTTGTATGGACCTTGTGCAGTGTCATACTTTAAAAGGTATGCCAGTGTTTCTGCGTCAGTCAAATCGTTAATCGCAACGATATCAAAATCGGGATTACCGAACATCAAACGAAACGCAAGTCTTCCGATACGACCAAATCCGTTAATTGCTATTTTAATAGCCATATTTAATTTTCCTCCTAGAATAATTGGTTTTTTCCATATCTATTTTATCACAACCATTTCATATTGTATGCCCTAATAATCGTGTAAACGTTTACCAGTTATTATAAATAACTCATTTTAATTTGATTGATAGTGTGATATAATCAATGCGTGAGGGAAAGCGCCATGCATATGAATGTTGAAATTGAATTTAAGACACGCATCGAAAAGAAAAACTATGAGACTTTGATTGAAGCCTTTTCTTTAGAAGGCAATGTCTTTAAACAAATAAATTATTATTTTGACACCAACAATCTAGACCTAAATCAGAAACAAATGGTTCTAAGAATTCGTCAAAAAAGAGAGGATTCCTTTAAACTCACTTTGAAATCTCAAAACGAACAAGGGGCATTTGAATATCATGTGTTTCTGACCAAGGAACAAGCCGATGATATGAAAGCCAATGGTTTTCAGACCAAAGACTTTTTCGATCATGTCGATTATTTTGTGAGCTGGCAGGCAACCCTTGAAAACTTTAGAGCCTCTACCCCTTATGAAGGCGGCACCTTATTTCTTGACTCTAACTTCTACTGCGGCGTTACTGATTATGAAATTGAGTATGAGGTTGACCATTTTGAAACCGGTCTTGCTATTTGGAATAAGTTTTTAGAAAAGTACAACATTAAATTTTTAGAGACAAAAAGAAAGAGCGAACGTGCACTCACTTGTGTGGTTCCTAAATAAGCACCTGACAACAGGTGTTTTTTTTGTCAAAAAAAGAATAGCCGCTAGACTATTCTTCAGTATCTGGTTCAAGCAATTCTATTTGTGCAAAGTATCTGTTTAATGTGTCTTGATAATGGGTGAAATCCTCTTCTGAATTTTCTCTCATGATCATTTCTCTGAGACGCTTTGGAATAAACACTCTGATTTCTTCATCGTTATAGCCGACTTGCATTCTTTTGGCATCAACGATAATCGGTCTTTTCAAAACTGACGGATGACTGATGATAAACGATTTTAACTCGGAAACAGACATATCCTCAACTTCAAGTTCTTGTTCCTTAAATATTTTTGAACGCGTAGAAATAATATCGTCAAATCCGTTTTCAGCATGATTCAGCATCAGTTCAATATCAATGTCATTGATGCGATGATTGAAAAGATTTTTTTCTTCATATGGGACTTTATGTTCATCCAACCATTTTTTCGCCTTGCGACATGAAGAACAACTTGGAGTCGTATAAATTGTAATCATATTTAAGTCTCCTTCCAAAGTTTGCCTCTTAATTATCTTGAAGAGTGTCTACATTTATTATAAGGGTTTGTCAAATGATTTACAATACCAAAGGTGGTTTTTGAATATTTTGGTTATATGAAAACGTATTCATTTGAATAATTGATAAGATACGACATATGTGGCAAAATAAGTGCTTTCAATTGTAATTGATTATTGTTATAATAGTAACACTTTATTATTTAGGAAGGTAAAATTATGTCAAAATGGGATTTATCAGTCTTTTATCCGAGTGATGCGGCATGGGAAAAAGATTTTGAATTGTTAAAAAAAGAATTAAGTAAATTTGCCGAGTTCAAAGGAAAGCTAGGAAATTTCGAAACTTTCAAAGCATATCATCAATTTGATGAGTATATTACGAATTTATTGTATAAGATTTATCCTTATGCACATTTAGCATCTGATTTAAACTTGAAAGATACTGAAAAAATGAATAAAAGCCAACAAGTATCATTGGTCTTATCACAGTTATCTCAAGTCACCTCATTTATTTCGCCAGAAATCATCGCACTAGGCGAGGAAACAATTTACGGATTTATTCATCAAGATGATTACTTGAAACCTTATTTATTTCCTTATCAAAAACTGTTTCGTGGACAAGAACATGTTTTAGACGGCGACAAAGAAAAACTGCTTTCTAATTTCTCTCCGTTAAGAACCATTCCAACCTCTTTATATCAAGCATTGTCCGTCATTGACAGAACCGACGAGAAAGTAACATTGTCTGATGGTAAAGAAGTTTTAGTTACACAAGCACAGTTTAGAGCATTACTAGAAGACGCTAAAGAACCAGAAGACAGAAAGAAAATTTTTGAGTCGCTCTATAAAAAGTTTGTTGATAATAAGAGTGCATTTGCTGCAACCTATAATCTGGTCTTACAGCAGTTAGCAGCAAATATTAAAAACAGAAATTATGAATCAGTTTTAGATGCAGCACTTTTCAACAATAATATTCCGACTTCAGTTTTCTTAAACTTAAAAGATGTTGCCTATGAAAATACTGCGCAATTAAAAAGATACATCGAACTTCGAAAGAAAGCCCTTGGCTTAAAAGAATACTTTACGTATGATCGTTTTATGCCGTTGGCAAAATCAGACAAAAAGTATCCATATGATGCAGCTAAAAAACTGTTTGCAGAGTCAATTGCATCTTTCCCTAAAGAATTTGTTGAAAATCAACTGGATGCCATCAAAGATGGATTCGTTGATGCTTATCCAGTCGATGGTAAAAGAACTGGTGCCTATTCTTCTGGTTTCTATGGACATCATCCATTCATTCTCTTAAACCACAATGATACGCTGGATTCCGTCTTTACCCTTGCACATGAAGCAGGACATTCAGCACATACCATCTTCTCTAATGCAGCACAACCGATGCCAATTAGCAACTATACGATTTTTGTTGCTGAAATCGCATCTACTTTCAATGAGCATGCCTTATTAGATCATTTAATTAAAAAGACAACGACCAAAGAAGAAAAGATTGAGTTATTAACAATGGCAATCGATAATATTCATTCAACCTTCTACCGTCAGACTTTATTTGCTACTTACGAGTATGAAGCAAATAAGTTAGTCGCTCAGGGTCAACCAATTAACGAGAAAAATCTATCTGAGATCATGATTGACTTGTATAAGCACTATTA
>CAZIZJ010000040.1:0-3676 GCA_964543675.1 uncultured Acholeplasma sp.
CATGGTTTCACAAATACTTAATCCGGAAGTTAAAGACTTGTTTGCTTTATTAATACTCATTGGATTAATATCAACCTTCTTCTTTTACCTATCCTATCTCAAGGCAGGAAAAAAGAGTCTAAACGTCTTAATCTATTCATCGCTAAACAATTTGTATAGTGTCATTGTAACGATTTACTTCCTCACTTATCCAAATCTGATTTTGCCGTCATTCATTGACTACATTGCCGACTACTTCAGTTTCGTTAGAACAGATGTTGCACAGTGGTTTGAATATGGAATTATCATTACTATTTCGATTGCTATCCTTTCGTTTATCATTGAGCAACTCGTTACCTGGATCAAATACGCAACCAAACAGAAAAAATGCTAAAAAATGTGCCAGTATCATTCAAGTTGATACTGGCATTTTTATTTGTCAGATTGTTCAAATTCTTATTTAGTTTGTTTGTCTAACCATGAAACAATTTCTTTTCCGACTTCATCAGTTACTGTATCGTGATTCAGGTTATGATAACCGCCTTCAATTAATTTCAAGGTTTTATCTGAAGAAGGAATTTCTTTAATGAATTTTTCAGACTGCTGATAAGGTACCAGTTTATCTTCAGTACCGTGCACAATCAATATAGGTTTGGTATACTTGCTGATGTTTTTATGAAAATGCTTCATTCCGGTTTTCATCAGATTGCCAACGAGTCTTAAAGTAAAATACTTTAAGGCGTATGGATCAACATTGTCTGATGGTGGAAAATGTGAAAGTCTTTCATCTTTGTAGTCTGTTTTAAATCTTAAGAAGCCAAATAGCTTATACGGTAAAAAATTAAACGGTCCTAGATTAGGTGATTCCATTGGTGCTGCAAGAATGATTGTGCCATCAAAATCATCATAAATCGTTGCATAAATATTGGTAATGATGCCACCCATTGAATGCCCCATCAAATAGATCGGCAACTTCGATTCTTTTCTTGTCTCTTTAACCAAATCATTTAGATCACTGGTAAAATCAAAAACAGACTTAACATCCCCACGTTTTCCTTGGGATTTACCATGACCTCTTACATCATACAAAATGACGTTGTATCCGCCTTGGTTTATTAAGTCTGCTAGTTTTCTATAATATATGGAATGAAGTGCAATGCCATGCGTAATAATAACAATACCTTTGGCATTATCTACATTTTGATTTTCAGTATAAATCATTGATTGATTAATTAACATGGCTTCACCTTATTTTAAGTACGGAATGATTTCTTTTTTCATGTACCCAACAAAGTGCAAACTACCAGTTATGATAACTAAGTCATTTTCTTTTTTGTTTTTGATTAAATTTGATAAAGCTATTTTTGGATCGTTTTCAAATCTATACGGAAGAAAAGCTAGTGATTCATAACGAGTATCCGGAAAAGCAGTCGTGGTAATTGATTTCACATGAAGTGCTAACACTTTAAGCATCTCCACTGGCTCTTTGTCAGATAATGCACTGAACAGTACATGTATATTATACATCTTAAATGTGGAATGTAAAGAAAAAATTAAAGAATTGATTGCATGCATGTTATGTGCGCCATCTAAAAGGACATTATCTAACACTGTTTCTAGGCGTCCAGGATAAACTGTTGTTGATAAACTTTGATTAATGCTATGATAATCAATTTTTGGAAACAAAAACTCAACAACCTCGATAGCAAGCGCTGCATTCTGCTGCTGGTGATTACCTAACAATGATAGTTTATAGATATTTTCATTGTATTTCATTACGTTTGGAAAATCAGAAATACTTTCAATTTCATTGATATCAATGATTTTATAATCTGCATTCATCTGTTTGCAGTAGTTGATGAAAAATTCATGCAACTCACTTGAAACGGTTGTGAAAAGTTGATTGCCATTCTTAAGGATTCCTAACTTATTGCTGGCAATCGACTCCAACGTATTACCCAGTTGTTTCATGTGATCAAAACCAACGTTGGTAATAACTGATGCATCATAATTGATGATATTTGTTGAATCCAGCAATCCACCAATGCCTACTTCAACGACCATGACATCAACTTCTTCTTCGCTAAAGTAATCAAATGCAGCCAAGGTCAATAATTCAAAGAAAGACAGTGTTTCTCCAGTTTCATTTTTATATCTTTCATTTAATGCATAAATCTTGTTCAACTGTACTAATAAATCACTATCGTTGATATTTTCGTTGTTTAATTTGATTCTTTCGTTAAAGTCAATTAAATACGGTGAAGTAAATGTTCCTACTTTGTAGCCTGCATCAACCAATATCTTGGTAATGAACATACAGACAGAACCTTTACCGTTGGTTCCAGTAACATGGACTTTCTTGATTTTCGACATGTCTAAAGAAAGCATTTCTAATGCTTTCTTTACATGTTCTAAGCTTGTTTTGGGTCTAAACTTTAACTGTGACTGTACCCAATTGATTGCATCTATTAAATGTTTAAACATGTTTTGCTAGTTTTTCTATCACATCTTGATATTGTTTTTTATAATTTTCATATTTTTCTTTTTCACTAGCTAACTTATCAGCTGGCGCCTTGGAAATAAAGCTTTGGTTGTTAAGTAGTCCTTCTGATCTAGCAATCTCTTTTTCTAATGCTTCTTTTTGTTTAAGCAGCGACTCTTTTTCTGCTTTCAAATCAATCAAATCTGTTTTCATCACGTAAATATTGACATTTGCACCTGCAAGTAAGATGGCATCATCACTTTGATACTTCAATTCATAAGATAGTTTTTTGGCATTTAAAAACTTAGTCAGATATACATGGTATGTCTTTAATTCATTCGCTAAGTCATCGTTTTTAAATTGCAGGACGATATCCAAACTTTTTGATGGTAAAACATTATATTCATTTCTTAGGTTTCTTATCTTTGTAATAACTGCTTCAATTTCAGCAAATGCTGTAACTTCCTCTTGGAAGTGATATTTTATCACTGACCAATCAGATACCATGATTGATTTCTCATCATAAATCTCTAGGAATAGTTTTTCAGTAACAAACGGAATGAACGGATGCATCATTTTTAAAACATCTTTTAAGACATACTTTAGAACTGCTTGCGTATTTTCACTCATTTTTTCGTCTTGTAGAGAAACCTTAGACAGCTCCAAATACCAACTTGCAAACTCGTCCCAAATAAAGTTTTGTAAAACTTTGGCAACCTCATTGAATTCAAATCTTTCATAGAAGCTATCAGCTTCTTTAATAACCTCAGATAATCTGGTTAAAATCCATTTATCAAACAAATTGAGCTTGCTTTCATCAATTTCTGATGAAGCATCACCAATGTTTAATGTAACGAATCGAGTGATATTCCATAATTTATTAATTAAATTCCAGGCAGATTCAACTTTTGTAATGTCATAACGCGTATCCATACCTGGTGCAGAATTTGAAACAATGAAATATCTTAAAGCATCAATACCGTATTGGCTAATGACATCCATTGGATCAACGCCGTTGCCAGCTGATTTACTCATTTTAACGCCTTTTTCATCACGAATCAGACCATGCAGTAAAACATTCTTAAATGGATCCTTGCCAGTAAATTCATAACCTTGAAACATCATTCTTGCTACCCAGAAGAAAATAATGTCATAGCCTGTTACTAAAACATCGTTCGGATAGTAGCGTTTAAAGTCAGGATGATAGGTATTTGG